>JARIHB010000040.1 GCA_029288515.1 Candidatus Saccharimonadota bacterium
TGGCACAACCGTCCAATTCCAGGTCGACAAAAGCGGCGGCGTGTCGGTTACCGGCTTAGCCGGCGCGACTGCGGCCAGCCGCTACGCCGGCGGTACGGCCAGCGGTGCACCGGCCAGCGGTACGTTTTTGCTCGGCGACTACGTTATCGACCAGACCGGTAAGATATGGATCTGCACCACCGCCGGGACGCCGGGCACCTGGACGCAAATCGGTGGCAGCGGCGTCAGCACCTTTAACACACGCAGCGGCGCGGTTGTGCCGGCTAGCGGCGACTACGCTGCCGCTCAGGTTACCAATGCTGCCGACACATCTTCGTCGTCTGCACAAGTCTTTACCGGAAACGTATCAGCGCCGGCTTTATTACCAACTGGCCTTACCGGCGCCACTGCTACCAGCCGTATCGTGGGCGCCACTACACTCGGCACACCGGCCAGCGGCACATTCGCTGTTGGCGATGCGGTTGTTGACCAATCCGGCGCTATGTATATCTGCGTTACCGCCGGAACGCCCGGCACCTGGGTGCGTGTCGGCGGCGGTATTACTGCTCAACCGTGGGCGGCAAACTACTGGTATGCTCCGGCTATGTCCAATTCAACCGTCACACCGACTGCTGGGGTTATGCGGGCCGTACCGTTAAATGTCCCAAATCCGGTTACCATCGATCAAGTGGGTATCGAGGTTACCTCGGCCGGCACGGCTGGTTGTACAATCCGCATCTTTATATACGACGCGACAGGCACGGCTGGCGGCCCGGGTAATCTAGTGCTAGACGCTGGCACCGTTGCTGGCGATGCCGTAGCGGTCAGCACGCTCACGCTCGGTTCACCCCAGGCTTTAAAAGCCGGATTCTACTGGTTTGGCATTGCCGTACAGGGGTCACCCGCCCTATCGCCGGCCGTCCGGAACGTTAACAGCCAGCCGCCGTTCATGATCGGCCAAACGACAGCTGCCGGTGCCAGCAGCGCCTTTAACTACGGTGTCGCCGGTGCAACGATTAACACTGGCGGTGCGCCCGGCACGTGGGGCGCATGGAGCAATACCGGTACCGCCCCCAAGCCGATTCTGCACGTCACCAGCGTACCGTAAACTGTTTACTGGTGAGCATGTGCGACGCGTAGGTACACCAGGTATGCTAGACCTACAACAAATAAGAGCACACAGATCATCATTGGTATAAAACCCTGATCTTGGTGCTGAGACGACGTCAAGCGTTTCATCGTACTTACAGCGTATAACCTCTAGCGTGTTTTGTATAGAGATTAGCCGAATAGGCCGCGTTTTTGCGGTTTATTAAACTCTTCCAGCAATTCCCGCTGGTGTTTGCTGAGCTTGGTGGGCGTATCGACCACAACCGTTACAATGTGTGCGCCGCGGCTATCGGAACGAATGTGCGGCACGCCGTGGCCGCTCAGTTTAAAGTCGGTACCGCTTTGCACACCGGCTGGGACTCGCATGTGCACCGGGCCATCAACGGTAGCCACATCGATGGTCGTACCTAGTGCAGCGTCCACCATACTCACATGTTCTTCACTTAATATCAAATCGCCCTCACGCGTAAAGCGCTTGTGTGCCTTGACGCGAACATTTACATACAGGTCGCCCTTTGGACCGTTAGCCACGGCTTCGCCATGCTCGCGCAGGCGGATAACCGCCCCGTCGTCAATACCGGCCGGAACTTTTAAGGTAATCGTGCGGGCGCGCTTTTGCGTTCCGTGGCCATGGCACACCGTACAGGGCTTTTCCGGGATCTTGCCGGTCCCCCTGCAAGTAGGACAAATGCTGGCCTGCTGGATATTGCCGAAGATGGTACGGGTTACCGACACCACCTGGCCGGCGCCTTTACATGTCTCACAGGTCTTCAGCTGGTAGCCCGGCTCGACCGTGCTGCCTTTACAATGTTCGCAAGTGTCGTCGACATTTAAGTGAATCTCTTTTTCGGTCCCAAAAACCGCGTCTTCGAAGCCGATTTCAACCGTTGCCTCTACGTCGCGGCCACGGGCCTGACGGCGGCCGCGGGTTTGACCGCCCATGCCTCCGCCAAAGATATTTTCAAAAATATCACCAAAACCCATATCACCGAAGTCGAAACCGCCCTGACCGCCGAACGGATTGCCGCCTGGCCCACCGGCCGCACCGCCGACGCCGGCGTGGCCAAACTGGTCGTAGCGCTGGCGCTTGCTGGAGTCCTTTAATACTTCATAGGCTTCATTGATCTCTTTGAATTTTGCCTCGTTGCCGCCCTCTTTGTCGGGATGGTATTGCACAGCTAAACGGCGGAACGCTTTTTTAATCTCGTCCGCACTGGCATTTTTGCCCACGCCTAATACTTCGTAATAATCTCGTTTTTCGGCCATATGCTATTTACCCTGTTGATTAATGGGCACGGTAGAGGCCGTGGTCAGCAACCCTTCTAACACACGACGGATATAGGTGTCATCGCCGGCCTTTTCCGGACCTGGCAATATAATGAACACTTCAGCGATTACCGTGTGGTCGTCCTGCCAACTGATAATCAATTCCAGCGCATCGGTACGACCGGTGTCGCGCTGCAGCCACATTATAGTTTTCGGCTGTACTAAAGAGAAGTGCAATACCTCTTTGTGAGTACCGCTGTCAGTGACCACTCCGCGTGAGTTTTCATTCCACAGCTTAATGGCAGCGGCCCAGGCCTCGGCACTGCGGGCCACCTGCACCGTTACCGGGAGTGTGTTGTCGTCCTGCTTCTTATGTCCAAACATCTTGCCCCTATTGTCGCTGGTTCCCCTCGCTTTGTCCAGAAGCGGCTATTTTTCGTCGACAACTTCGCCTTCGACGGTGTCTTTGTCATCTTTCTTTTTCTTGTCATCACCTTCGGCGGGCTCTGCGTTGTCTGCCGGTTTCTCGTCTTTCGCAGCTTCATACATCTTAGCGCCGATGGGCATTAATACATCGTTCAGCGCTTTGGCAGCGGCTTCAAGGGCGTCCTTATCAGCCTTGTCGTCTTCAGCTACCTTCTTGGCGGCTCCGATGGCTTCGTCGATAGCTTTGACGTCGTCTTCGCTCATCTTATCTTTGTAGTCGCTCTTCATTTTATCGGCTTGGTAGACGGCGTTTTCCAGCATATTGCGGGCTTCTACGGCTTCACGCTTCTTTTTGTCCTCTTCAGCGTGAGCCTCGGCTTCTTTAGCCATCTTTTCTACTTCGGCCTTGTCTAAACCGCCGGAACCCTGGATAGTGATATTCTGCTCTTTACTGGTACCTTTATCTTTGGCGGTGACGTTTAGGATACCGTTAGCATCGATGTTGAATGTTACCTCAATCTGCGGCACACCGCGCGGCGCGGAAGGAATGCCATCCAAAATAAACCGGCCCAGTGACTTATTATCGCCGGCCATGCCCCGCTCGCCCTGCAACACATGCACCTCTACTTGCGACTGATTGTCAGCGGCCGTAGAGAATACTTCGCTCTTGCTGGTGGGAATGGTGGTGTTGCGTTCGATCAG
>JARIHB010000045.1 GCA_029288515.1 Candidatus Saccharimonadota bacterium
TTAGTCTGCGGCATTGGGCCTTCCTGGGCATCAACAATCAGCAGACAGCCGTCAGCCATATTCAATGTGCGTTCCACTTCACCGCTGAAGTCGGCGTGGCCGGGTGTATCGATAATGTTGATGCGGTAGTCGTCGTGCTGCACCGCAGTAATCTTGGCCGTGATGGTAATGCCGCGTTCGCGCTCCTGATCGCCGCTGTCCATAATCAGCGACTGGCTCATTTCCGCCTGGTTATCACGAAACGTTTTGGACTGTTTCAGCAGGCCGTCCACCAGTGTGGTCTTGCCGTGGTCAACGTGGGCAATGATGGCAATATTGCGGATCTTGGCCGGGTCCTGGGTATTTTGCATGTCTCAAAAATAGAGGGCTTGCGCGCGCCTCTATACCTTTCCCTGTTAGTATAGCACAAAACACTGTTGATTTAAAGCCATAAACATTACATAATACCTGCCTTGCACAAAATGCGCATGCACTTTAAGCTATCTACATGTTCGAATATGGCGAAACCAACAGACAAGCTCCCGATTATAGCGATATGGTCCTACCGCCTTTACAGGGCAACCCTGATTTAGCTCAGCCTCACTTCCTCCCGGTATCTCCGCGTGAAATCCCTGAAGTCGCCGCTACCCCCGTAACATCTGCGGCAGGAACAGAACACGTACCGCCAGAGCCGTATAACCCCTGGCGTATGAAGCAGATTCACTACATGGAGGGAGATAGGATCGAAGGCGATCATCCTAACGACACTGCGCGTAGGCTTACCGACGAGTGGCGTAGCGAACTGATGGGTATATGGGAGAAAAACCAGCAGGCACTCGGGCACGCCCCTGACCGAAACGCCGAATATGAGCCAACGATTGCTCACGGTCGCGAACTATTAGTCCAAGCCTTCGGACCTGCTCTAGGTTCGCGACTTATAAAAGTAGTCGACGTTGAGGCAGGCCGAGCTCATGGCCTGCTGTCCGCCGGTAATGTCGGGCATATCATGAATGGCCACCTGGTTGTCGGCTTCCATTCGCAATTTGCACCGCATATCCGAGAGAGGGAGGTACTCAACACTATACTCCATGAGGGTGCTCACACCCGCCACGGTACTGACACCGCTGTAGTGACCTCCCTGCATGAAGTGGACTCGCACGACGCTGACGGTGTACCACATATGAGCTTTACACCGTTCGAGGTGCCACTTAACCGTATAATTGAGTTTACGGCATATCCCGACCAGCCCCCAATGGCCGGTGGATATTTTTTTGAAGAAGCCGTAGTAGAAAGTTACCGGGCGCGCACGGTCACAGAAGCGCTTGGCAGTAATGAACTGACCGGCACGATTATGCTTGCCGGCACCGAAGACACACCCTACACGCAGGCCTATACCGACGGCCGTGACGGTCATCCCCCTTACGACCCGGCTCAAAAATGCGTATATGTACCATGGCAGTATGCATCATCCGCATTCAGGTACAAGGGCAGAAACATGATACAAAGTTCCACAGCAAGCATGGCCGCATATGGCCTCGACCTGCTCGACGAGCAATTGCCTGGCATTCGCGACGAAATAACCTCCTACGGCAATAATCCAGACGTACGTCATCACATAGAAGAACGTATCGACGGTATAGAGGCCGGTTTATTCCAGAAACTTTTTCTCCTCCCCTACACTAAGGCAGCCTTTCACGGCGGGCTGTCGAGGATAGCGCGCGCACTCGGCATGACCGGCACATCATAAATATGAGTCAAGGCCGCCGGGGGCGGGTATAAACGAGCTTTTAAAGGCGGTTTGGTTGCAGGCGGCCAGCTCACCTTCCGTCAGAAGACCCGCATCGCGCAGCATGGCGAATTGCCGCATCAGACGGCAGCCTTCGATCATTTCCGGCCAGTCGGTATTGATACAAAATTTAACATTATTACGGATAAGCGTGCGCAGGATCCACTTCATTTCCTGCATATCTTTCACGGCTTTGGTGGCAATGTTGCTCATCGGGCACACTTCCAGTACGACACCTTTGGCCGCCAGCTCGTGCATCAGCGGCTCATCGTAGGCAGCTCGAATGCCGTGCCCGATGCGTTCCGGCGTAACATATTGTAATGCCTCCCACATATCCGACGTACCGGCCGTTTCGCCGGAGTGAACGGTACTATGCAGGCCGGCCCGGCGTGCCCTACGGAACAACCAGGCATACTCCGATAGTTTAAATTCCGGCGTTGCCGGGCCGGCTACATCGATACCCACCACACCGCGCGACCGGTATTTAATCGCCTTCTCTACTATAATGGCATTGTCTTCCACGCTCGCCGCCCGGTCCATGCAAAAAATCAGTCCAGCGCTTAGGCCCGGACATTCCAAAAGCGCGCGTTCCATGCCGCGCAGCATGGCCATAATAATATGGTCTAGGTCAAACTCGGCCTCACGATTGTGCTTCATCGGATTGTTACGCAGCTCTATAAGCGTAATATTGTTCTTACGATACGCACCGGTCATGGTGTGATATGTTGCCTGCTCGACGGCGTGCGTACCGCTGCTGAGCCGGTCCAAAATAGGGGTGTACACTTTAGTAAAGTACGTCTCCATCTTCATACGCCGGGCAGGCGACAGCGTAATATAATCGCGGAATTCGTTGAATTCCTTTTTGGGCAGTTTTATGCCCAGCTCGTGGGCAATCTGCCACAAGACTTCAGCACTAATCGAGGCAGCCAAATGGGCGTGCAGTTCAGCTAACGGATAGTCGGGAAACGGCGCTTCTTCCATATTCTAGTAAAGCGTGCCGTACGGCGTGCTGTCAACCAATAGAAGTGTGTCGCTTTGGCTTGCAGTCTCCGCTGTCATACACTAAGCTGACTGATATGCATGGAAGTTTCGACCGCGACGAACCCGCTCCCGATGCTTTTGGCGCCCTACCTGAATATACCAATGTGCCTCCAACCGGATTTGGCGGGCTTACCGTACCACAATTTTTACCAAATGACGACGACCGCCGTCCGGAAGGAAGCGCCCATGACGTCCCCAACGACCCCGCAATCTCCCTACCCAACATGCAGCCCGAAAGCGCACATTCGGATCCCTGGAAAATGAAACAAATACACTACATCGGCAGCATGGTGTGCGAGGGCGAACACCCTGATCCAGCAGCCCGCGAAGCCCTAGACCGCCACCGCCGCGCTATAGCAAAAGAGCTCGGCGAGATTGACGAAGCATTGGAAGCCGCAGAAACACACAACGACGACTATGCCAGCGAGCTAAGCCATGTCCGGCAAGTACTCACCAGAGATTTCGGCGAGCGAGTGGGCGCAGCACCAATGTATATTCTTGGCGAGGACGATTTCAGCAAAATAGATGGCTCGAAAATCCGAGGGTTAGATAAGGCCGGCAGAATCATAGTATGCGAATACACAAACAGGCGTATGTTGTTCGGCAAACGGCCTGTCGTTAGTACGTTGCTCCACGAAGGTGCGCATGAGCGCGCAGGAGACAGACGAATGCTATCCACTTCATACACCGAGCCAGGCATACATCTGCCATGGCGAGGAGTGATTAAATACGACACACGACACGCGGCAGTAAATGAGCTTACACACCTGGAAGTCGACCCAAAGCATGGTTTTGTAAAGCGCGGTGCTTATTTCGAGGAAGGGTTTGTGGAGAGTTATGCTATCCGCGCAACAAACGAAATTCTTGGCAGCATCGCGGTAATCTGCCCGCCGTTCACGTTCACCCTCGCCTCGGACGGTAAAAACCTCGTGGGTTTTAGTGACGGCGTAACAGCATCACCACCTCATTACGACAAAGGGAACGATTGTCTGTATGTACCTTGGAGGTACGCCTACGCTGTAGGGGCCGATGAAGACCGCAACATATTCATCAACCCCCAAGACACCCCCATAGCTGCCTACGGCATCGATTTACTTGATACACAATTACCAGGCCTGTATAGCGAGATGGCGCGGTCACACACCGATCCGGCGTTAAGAGAATACATAAAAGAGCGAGTAGACGGCATCGAGAAGGGGCTACATAAGCGCCTTGCGAGTCTTCCGTACAGCTATACCGGTCTGCGCGAAGGTACAAAAATAATCGTGGAAAGGCTTGGCATTGCCGACCAGCCAGTACCGCCTGACGACGAATTATAAAGATGGGGTAAAATATAAGGATGAGCCGTCCACTTGCCGAACGCATGCGTCCCGAGACCCTCGATGATGTCGTGGGGCAGAAGCACTTGCTGGAGCAGGGCCAGATTATCCGGCAAATTATCGAGCGCAAGCAGCCCACCAGCCTAATACTATGGGGGCCGCCCGGCAGCGGCAAAACCACGCTGGCACGCATTATCGCCCGCGAAACCGGTGCCGAGTTTATCGAAATCAGCGCTGTTACCGCCGGTAAGGCCGACATAACCAAAGCCGTTACCGACGCGCAAGCCAACCAGCGCCTGGGCATGCGCACCATTTTGTTCGTGGATGAAATTCACCGCTTCAACAAAGCCCAGCAGGATACCCTGCTGCCGCACGTCGAGGATGGCACCATCGTGCTGATCGGCGCAACCACCGAAAACCCGAGCTTTGAGGTTATTACACCGCTGTTGAGCCGCTCGCGTGTGCTGGTGCTGCAGGCACACACCAAAGAAGATATTGTTGCGATCCTTAAAAAGACTGCTAAAGCCGAAAAACTGACCGCCAAACGCATGCCCGCCAAAAGCATCGATCTGCTGGCCGAGCTCTCGGGCGGCGACGCGCGCGTGGCGCTGGGCAACCTGGAGCTGGCGCTGCAGCTCACCGACAAAACAGTATCACCGGCTATTATTACCACTGCCGCCCAAAAACGCGTGCCCGGCTACGATAAAGCCGGCGAACAGCACTACAACATCATCAGCGCCTTTATAAAGAGCATGCGCGGCAGTGACGCTACCGCCGCACTGTATTATATGGCGCGCATGCTGCAGGCCGGTGAAGATCCCAAGTTCATCGCCCGCCGCATGATTATATTCGCCTCCGAAGATATCGGCCTGGCTGCGCCAGCAGCCCTCAACCTGGCTGTATCCACCTTTTTGGCAGTAGGACGGATTGGGCTGCCGGAAGCCGAATATAACCTCTACCACTGTGCGACCATCCTCGCCAAAGCGCCTAAGTCACGTGAGGTAGCCAATGCCATGGGCGCGGCCAAAGCCGCGGCCCGCGACTATCCCGACGCACCGGTGCCGCTTCATATCCGCAACGCCCCCACCAAACTCATGAAAGATTTAGGATACAACAAAGGATATAAATGGGAGGCCGGCTACCAGCACGAAAAGGGTTTCCTGCCGCCAGAGCTGGGCGATATTAATTTCTTCGCCTAGGCCCAGCTGACTACTTTATAGAAACAACTTGCTCCCAAGGGAGAGCCGGCTTGCCAAAGTGGCCGTAGGCCGTAGTTTGGCTATAAATCGGCCGCGCCAGGTCTAGTTTCCCGATAATACCCTTCACTGATGTATCGATCAGCTTGTCTTTAAAGGCATATAATTCTTCTTCGCTTACGGTCGCGGTGCCGAATGTCTCAATGGTCTGCATCAGCGGTTGCGGCTTGCCAATTACATAGGCAAGGCCCACTTCACACCGCTCCGCCAGACCGGCAGCTACAATATTCTTGGCAATATAGCGGGCCGCATACGCACCGGAACGGTCAACTTTGCTCGGGTCCTTGCCGCTAAATGCGCCGCCGCCTACTCGGGCATAGCCGCCGTACGTATCAACCACAATCTTACGGCCAGTCAGGCCGGCGTCGCTTTCCGGGCCGGGGATATGCCACAAGCCAGTACCGTTCACCACGATGTCGTCGTCGCCCGGCAGCGTAAAACCGTAGCGCTCCAGCACCGGCGTAAACACATGTTTGATAATGTCGGCGCGTACGTCTGCACCAGTCGTCTTTTCGTCATGTGCCACCGCTGCCACCAGCTTCTCGACTGCCACTGGCTTGTCTGCCTCATAGCGCACCGTAACCTGCGCTTTGCCGTCGGGCCGCAGCCAGGCTAGCGTCCCATCTCCGCGCACTTCGTCGATGCGATGCGCAAGAGCATGAGCCAGCGCAATGGGCAGCGGCATCAATTCCGGCGTTTCCTTACAGGCGTAGCCGAACATCATACCCTGGTCGCCGGCACCGTCAGTGTCTACGCCCAGCGCAATTTCCGGCGACTGCTGATGTATGTCATTGCTAAAAATCGACTCCGTCGAAAATCCCCACGCCGGGTTGGTATAACCCAGCCGTTTTACCGTCTCGCGCACAATTTCTTCAAAATCAACCTTGGCGGTCGTTTTTATTTCGCCAAAGAGCGCGATCTGATTCGCTCCAGCCACTGTCTCGACACCGGCCCGGGAATGAGGATCCTGGGCAAGTAGTGCGTCAACAATAGCATCGCTAATGGCATCGGCGATTTTATCCGGATGCCCGGCACATACCGACTCACTGGTAAAAAGGCGTACGCGTGCCTTCGTAGTTTGATTTGTTGACATAAAATATCCTTTCTGCGTTTGCCGCGGAAAGGATTGCCACACAAGCAATATCTCTCCCGCGGTTTTACGCGGGCTAGATGGAGCACCTTATTGCTACGCAACAGGTTGCCGGCAGATCAACAAGCTAGATCTCTCCCTGCACTCTTTATATTTCTTAATTGTTAAGTATCGGCAGTATAGCATGCTGCGTGGTCAGATAAAAGGCACAGGCGCTCAGCTTTATCAGTAGTGGTCTGCGTTTGGCAGCCACTCGTAGGCCATCGGCGGTGCTCCTCTGCCGGCCGCTTTAATGGCTGCCGCATGTTTAACTCTAGTTGCCGTCTCCGGTAAACCGAGTATATGTGCAGCCAGTTCGGCCTCATCGAGCGTAATTTTGCCTACGTGCAAGAAAAAGTTTGTCTTGTCCACCCCCATCACCTCACGGACCAAGTCGAGTCCTTCATCATCGCCGCCAAACTTCGCTCTATACAGGGAAAATTCTATCTCTTGTTCTGTCATACCCAGCCGCTGTGCCGTCCGGCCAATAATACCACCCAGCAGTATATCCGTCCCCAGATAGGCCTGCAGGAAGGGGCGCTTGCTGCTCGACTGTATGCGCATCTGTGTCATGTCGGTAAGAGCTTCGTCGAGTGATGAAGCATCCGTAATCACTCCGCCGGTACATCCTCCTGTTATCTCCACCCGAACATGCACATCCGGGCCCGTCACAATAACAAGCGGCTTCACCTTTAAAAGGCTGCGCTGATGCACGCGCTCGTGTATCAAACCCACCTCATCTACGGTCGTTACGTGCCATGTCCATAAGACGCCAGCCTGTCCATCACAGTTACCTACGTCTGGCGGGGCATCGCCTTCGTTTATCTTTTTATAGGCTGCAACATAATTTTTAGGTTTCCGAAAGATACGTACAGGTCCCTGAGGCGGGCCGATCTCCACGTTAGCCAGACGGCCGATTTCCTCCAAGCCCGCATCGGCCCTGTCTCTTATACACATCTGACGCTGCCGACGACTAGTC
>JARIHB010000048.1 GCA_029288515.1 Candidatus Saccharimonadota bacterium
AGACAGCCACCGACCTGGTGATTGTCGAACCGAAGCTCGATAAACGAAACAGCTACTATAAGACGCTCAAAAAGGAAACCGACTTTCGGGAATATAACGATCTAGACGGTAATGGGCTGGCCCGCTGGGCGGTTGACTATACAAAAGAGCAGGGAGGCAGTATTGATGCCAGCGATGCGCGGCGGCTCGTTGACCGCGTAGGCCCCAGCCAGCAGCTGCTAGCTGCCGAACTCGGCAAGCTACTCACCTATGATCCGCATATATCACGCCAGAGCATTGAGTTGCTCGTGGAACCGACACCGCAGAGTACAGTATTTGAGCTGCTGGATGCGGCCTTTGCCGGCAAAACAGCTCGTGCCATTGAACTGTACCGCGAGCAGCGGGCACTGAAGGTAGAGCCGCAGGCTATTATCGCCATGCTGGCCTGGCAATTGCATATTTTGGCCGTTGTAGCCAGCGGCTCCTCACGTACTGCTGATGATATTGCGCGCGTAGCAAAGCTGAACCCTTACGTGGTGCGCAAGAGCCAGGGATTGCTCCGCGGCATCACGCTGGAGCGCATTAAAGATATGGTTAGCTCGTTACTGGCCTTAGATCGGATGCTTAAGTCGGCAGCTATTAACGCCGATGAGGCCGTCCAGCTGTACCTGCTGAAGCTGGCGATTTGATGAATGTTTTAGCGTAATCGAATTGTATATTATACAATAATATGCTATAAATGTGCAGATGATGCAATCTGTGCACGCCGAGCAAATACAGCCGCCATACACCCCAATTGTCGCCGAAGGCGTAGCTGGTTTTGAAATCGTACTGTTAGCTGACAATGTCGCATATTTAGGCGCCCAACCCGGCGCACGATCTCAGGCGGAAGCTGACCTTGCAGTCCGCGAACTCTATCGCCGCTTGGATGTGTTTGACACACAGCTGGAGAGTCTTACCAATACAGAACGTACCTTACTTGCCCCATATCTTCATGCGCTTGATAGCGATATACACCAAGGCGACCATCCGGACGACTATTACTTTGCAGGTCTCATACCTCAGGATCCGGCGACTATCGATCGCTTGCTAGATATGCCTGCCGGTGACAAAGTAGAGTTCCTGCGCAAGCACCTGACCGTCAACGAGGAGCATGCCGCCGACGTCGAACCCTCTGTTAACGACCAGGTAGGTATGTACATTGAGGATACCCGTAGAGGTGTGGTGGAAGGTTGGTTGAGCCCGGCAGCGCTACAAGTAATAGATACCGTACCGACGGCCCGGATAGTAGTGGGCGACTGGTGGTCAACGGCCGTAAAAGGTCGTTATGGCGGATACATTCAAAGCACCGATACCATACGCCTGCGTCAAGGCATGGGTGCCGATGCCGAATCGCGGGCTGCTGATTTCCGCGGCCACGCCCGCGAAACATTACCTCACGAATTAAACCACCGTGAATATGAAAAGGATCCGTGGTGGGAGAGCCACCGCTGGCTGGGAGAGGCTATGGCCGAACATACAAGCCTAGCCATGGAGTTTGGTTCGCCCGACGTCATCGACCCTGCTGACCCGCGTCGCAAGCACGATGACGGTGAGCAGATCGAGGAACGCGCACTCGTATCAGCCATGATGAACGACTTGGATGCTGTCCTCTTGACCCGCGCCTACAGCAGCGGGGATACAAATAGCCGCGAGTGGCGCGAATTGCGCAGCGAGCTGCAGCGAACGTATGGCACTCCGTATGTCCCGGAACTAATCTCTAAGCGCATTACCGAATACATAGTAGCGCTCAAAGAGGCCAGGCCAGACGCAAGCGACAACGCACGCTATGTCAAGGCGCTCGGTATCGTAAAAGACGAGCTACAAAATAAACCCCGGCTTGTTACTGGTGTGCGCTTCCCGTGGGTCCGTAAGGGCATTGGCAGGCTGTTTATATAC
>JARIHB010000051.1 GCA_029288515.1 Candidatus Saccharimonadota bacterium
CCTTATCGTCGGCAGCGTCAGATGTGTATAAGAGACAGGTATACAATCCTACCCCTATACCACCCGGCGGCGGCCTTATATAACAGCAATATGCGGTCTGTCCTTATGACTGATTTCGCCGCAATTGCCAAATTTATCTCGTAACTCAAAAACACTCTATAACCAATGAAAGGAACTATATGGAGAACAAACCTGACAATAAACAAAAGGGGAATCGTCCCAAGCGCGGTGGCCGTCAGAACACTGCCAACAACAAGGCCAGCAATGGTGGCCGGCGTAACAATCAGCCGCAAGCCGGCTTGAGCGTTAACGGCGCTTCAGTGTCGCGGGGTGCTGCCGTCCGGGCACAGAAGCGTTCACAGGCAGATGCCCAGCGAGTTGCCAACCAATACGCGGCAGCAAACCCTCAGGCTGCCAAAGAAACCCGGCGGGCGAACTTTATCGATGACAGCCCTCGCCTCAAGGTCATTGGCCTGGGGGGGTTTGACGGCGGCGGTTCAAAGAACATGGTGCTCATCGAGTACATGAACGACGCAGTCATCATCGACTGTGGTAACGACCTGGGCGTTGATTTACCAGGTGTTAATTACGGTATTGCAGACACAACGTACCTGGAAAGCATCCGCCACAAGCTGCGTGCGTACATTATTACCCACGGCCACCTTGACCACATTGGCGGTCTGCCGCACATCGTGCCAAGGTTCCCGGCGCCGGTCTACGGTTCGCGTTTTACCATCGGTATGATCGAAAAAATCTTTGAAAATTTCGGCTTGCCGATGCCTGACGGCTTTGAACTGCAAACTATTGTTATGAACGAAGAAACACACGAACGGCTCAAGGTAGGCCCCTTCTTTGTGGAACTCGTCCGTATTACCCACTCTATCCCCGGCAGCACCTGTGTCGTGCTCGACACACCGGCCGGCCGTATCATTAATACCGGTGACTTCCGCCTCGATCCTAACCCGCTTGACCACGAGCGTTCCGACACCGAGCGTTTGAAGGAACTCGGCAACGAGGGCGTCCTACTGCTTATGAGCGACAGTACTACCTCTGACCGTCCTGGCCGCACCCCATCCGAGAGCACCATCGAACCGACCTTCGTAGATCTCTTCGGCCGTGCGCCGGGTCGCGTCTTTATCGCGCTGTTCTCAAGCAACATCAACCGTATCCAGATGCTCGTCAATGCCGCTACCCAGCACGGCCGCAAAATTGCCATGGACGGCCGCAGTATGATGAGTACACTGGAGGTCGCCGTTAAGCTTGGCATGATCCGTATCCCCAAAGGCACGTTTGTGCCCATCGCCAATGTACCTAATATGAAGGACGACGAGATAGTTGTTATCTCCACCGGTGCTCAGGGTGAGCCGAGTTCGGCTTTGCAACGCATGGCCAGCGGCGACCACAAGTACGTCAAGCTAAAGAGCCAGGACACTGTTATTCTGTCCAGTACTCCGATCCCCGAGACCGGCAATGACAAACTGATCGGTGACATGGTAGATAACCTTATGAAAATGGGCGTGCATGTGTTCCGCCACGATCACCGCGAAGTGGACGGCTGCGGCCCGCTGCACGTTTCCGGCCATGCCAGCATGGACGAATACGCCGAAATGATCGAAATGACCAAGCCCAAATTCTTTATGCCGATCTATGGTGCGTACCGTTCCAAACACTACCACATCGAAACAGCAGTGCGTACCGGCGTCGTATCGCGTAAGAACTGTCTGAATGCCGGTAATGGCCAGGTAGTGGCTTTTACTCCCGACACCATGGAGGTGATCGGTGAAGTACCGCATGGCACCATACTGGTCGACCAGACAGGTGCGCTCGTAAACAGCGTTGTTGTTAAAGACCGCGTGCTGCTGGCTGAAGAAGGCCTGGTGGCAGTCGTACTCACCGTTGATAAGAAGGGCGGAGTGTTGCTCACCAGCCCGGATATTATCAGCCGCGGTTTCATATATATGCGAGACAACGAAGAGCTGATGAACGGTTTGCGAATTGAATTGCGCCGTGCCGTCGCCCAGCGTTTCAAGCGTATCGACCTCGACCGTTTCAAGGTGGAGCTCAAGGACCACATTACGCACTACCTCTTCGAGCAAACGCAGCGCAGCCCGATTGTTATTCCGGTGGTGAACGTCGTTGGCGGCAAGGGCGAAGCTAAGACTGCCCAAACTGTACATACTGCCAATCAGAACGCTACCGGCGAACAGGCGGAAAAGACGCCCGAACAGGTGGCTGCTGAGCAGCAGCAGCGCTTCCAGCGTATGCGCGAGCGGCTACTAGGTCAGGATGCCCGCGTCGATTAGTAGAATAGCGCTACAGCGGTGTAATTGACTTTTACATATGATTATGCTAATGTATATCTGATTATGTCAGAACAGCCGCCCTTTGACTTCACTCGCGTCCAGCAGCCTCAACCACCGACTCAGGGGCGTCATGCTGCAGCCGAAGATACAGTAAGTACCTATGAACAAGCAGATTCTCAGTCTAATGGTGGTGGCTATAATGCAAGGCACGCGGCAAATGGTTTAAGCACTGCCCAGGTGCAACAACTGCAGGAAAGCTTTCGGGAAGCAGCGAATACTGCCACTATCGATGCTGGAAATGTCACGGCCGACCAACGACCTACCGATACGGAGCATGCCTCTAACCGATGGGGCGCATTAGGCCGGACGTACCATAAAGTAGCTGATCAGGCGCGCATTACTATACCTGAGGGCTACGAGGGTAACCAGGGCAGGATTACTAGCCCAATACCTCTCAGTTTGGGCCGGACGGCACTTGCAAAGCTAAATGGTGGTCTTTTGGCCAGAGATGTATGGGGCCCGCTTGTCCATGGCGCTGCCTATGATCCGGTTCAGCACAATCCCGTACTGCGCAAGGTGTATATGCAGGGAATTGCAACTCAGCGCAATAGGGAGTCCAATCGGCGTGAATATGATCGCGTTGGATCACGCAACCCAGCCGATTATCGCCAGCCAGCCCGATAACCCGAACGGCCAGCCGGTTCCTTACGGCGCTAACCTCGCAGCACGCGAATGATAAACGTAAGGTTTTTGACATAAGTTGTAATTTTTGCTATAATACGTATTAGCATCACCCTTATGGATAAGAGTGATATAATAAACTCCGTATGGCTAAAAAGAAAAAGTCCACCCGTCGCAGAAAAGAAGAGGAAGTCGTTGAACGTTCGTCGTTTTGGCCGCTGAGCGGTGGTATCCTGCTGTGCGTATTTGCGCTGTTTTTACTGTTGGGCGGGTTCGGTACCGGCGGCAATCTACCCAAAAGCATGTTTAATAGCGCCTATTGGGCGTTTGGCTGGGCAGCGTACTTTACACCGTTCATACTGGCGTACTTCGGCATAGCAAAGTTCGTACACGAAGGCCACCGCATACCATTTGGCAAGGCTAGCAGTTTGATAGGTATCCAGCTGTTTACGGCCGCCCTGTGTATGACTATGTTTGCTGCACGCCAGCCGAATGATGAGCTGACAGGCGGTCACGGTGGTGCAGTGGGCGAATTCACAGGCGGCCTGGCGCGTATGGCGCTTGATCCGCTTCCGGCTTCGTTGCTATTTTTGGTGCTCATCGCGCTCTGCGTAGCCTTCGCCTTTGGTATGGATTTGATGGGGCTTAAAAGTATCGGCAGTTTATTCAAGCGGTCGGAAGACGATACATCGGAACTCGGCCAGCTAAAAGCCCGGGCGCAGGAGAGTGGCTTTAAACTGAACGAAGGCGTGCCCGTTGAACATCACAGCGCCGCACAGGCTGCACCGTCGCGTTCAGCGTTCGGTTTGAAAAATCGTGGCGAGAAGTTAGCTCCATCAGAAGAACATGAGGCCTTAACTATCGCCAGCGATCCGAACTGGCAATTCCCGTCACTCAATTTGCTGGAGCAAAAGCAGGATAAGGCCGATGCCGGTGACGTTGAAGGCAACGCCCGCGCTATAAAAGAGACATTCGCTAACTTTAATATTGATGTCGAAATGGAAGGCGCCAACGTTGGGCCGCGTGTTACTCAGTACACCTTAAAGCCGCCGACTGGTGTTAAAC
>JARIHB010000017.1 GCA_029288515.1 Candidatus Saccharimonadota bacterium
CCTTATCGTCGGCAGCGTCAGATGTGTATAAGAGACAGGGTGGAGACTATTAATAAATTATTGCGTACACAGCGCCGCCTTACGCAGGAGCTGAACCGCGAGCCATCGAACGAAGAAATTGCGGCTGCGATGGAGATTGAAGTCGACAAGGTAGAGCACATAATGAAGATTAAACAGGATATTTCTTCGTTAGATGCATCTATCCGCGACGATGAAGAGGAGTCGGTCCTGGCTGACTTTATCGAAGACGAAGACACGATTTCACCTGAGGAATCGGCAACTAATCAACTCTTAAAAGAGCAAGTGAAGGACATGCTAAGCGCTCTTACCGAACGCGAACAGAAGATTATTAAATTGCGTTTTGGCCTGGAAGACGGCAAACAGCATACGCTTGAAGAAGTAGGGCAGGAGTTCTCTGTCACCCGTGAGCGTATTCGTCAGATTGAAGCCAAGGCACTTGCCAAGCTGCGCAAGCACAAGGACGCACGGAAGCTGCACGATTACATTAAATAGGATCGAATGCCGACTACCGTTAGTAAAAACACCCGGGTACTACATCCGGGTGTTTTTTAAACAACGGTACTTGCAATTGCTGACGAGCTTTGCATACTATGCACGCGTCGCTCCGGAACGGCAAATATAGTAAATAAAACGGTGCTGAGGAGTTATTACTATGCATATCGCTATGACACCTTACGGCCAAACGGCCACGGTGAATGAAGTTGCGCCTATATTAATCTTTGGTTTGGCGTTCGTGATTGCCTTAGGAGGTGCATACGCTGTCGCGGTTGCAATCTGTGGGTGGGGCCACGTAAATATGGCTTCGGTTGATTTCTGGAAAGCCCAAGTCAAGATTCAGTGTAAGTAGTGCCGTGCGCGTATATCTGCATCATGATATGCAGTTGCACGGCACTACGCTCACCGATACTTCACTGCAAGTGCGGTATCGCGTAACAGCAGACACTGCATGGTTACTTGCACAACTAAAACATGAGCACCGGGCAGAGCGGATTATTTCATCCGCTGCCCGGCACATGCACGTCACTCATAAGCAGGCACGTCACGCGCTCTATGCGCTACTTGGTTTTCTGGATACTGCGGGCGGTGTACGTGTTCATGGGTTGGGCGACGTGCAGCACATACTGCTACGACGAACGTGGCGCCGGCGCATTGCACCTTCTACGCGTGGTTTTCTAGGGGCTCTCGTCCTTGCTTACGGACCGCTCGTTATAGCGCTCAGCGGTTGTTTGTATGGAATTCGGGTTCTGGATGCTATACCGGCATGGTGGATGGCTGTGCCTGCGGCAGTGTTTTCCAGCTGCGTGTTTCATGAAGCGGGACATCTGTACGCGGTGCGCATGTATAAACTACGTCACATTTTGCTTGCTGGGTTTGGTTATGTAGCAGTAATGTATCAAACTCCGCAGCGGCGCGCGGCGCGATGTATTGCTGTGGCTGGTCCGCTCGCTGCTGTAATGCCGTATGTACTAACGATGTGCACCGTGCGGCATGCAGGCGTAGTGCTGCTATCGTTGGTTGTGTCGGCTATCCATGCTGCGTCGCTACTGCCCTGGTTCTCAGACGGAAAAACACTATGGAGAAATATATGAATAAAACACCAGTTATCCGAAGCGCAGTGTATATGCGTCATATCGACGTTGTCCGGGGTGCTTTTCGTATGAAGATTGCCAGCATGACGTTACGTCCAGGCGAGATAGCCTGTGTTGTAGGGGCAAACGGGTCGGGCAAAACGAGTCTGCTATTAACGGCGCTTGGCTTACTGCCACATGAGGGCCTGTGCCGCATTGAGGGCATGTATTTTGATGGTTCGCAGCCGGACATTAAGGCTCGAATCGGCTTTGTACCAGACGACCCCGATATTTTATTTGCAGAACTGACCGCCTACGAGCAGTGGTCTGTTACTGCTTCGGTGTTAGCAGGTGCAGGGCGAGGAAGCCAGGAGGCTATACTCTCCAGAGCGGCGACATTCGCCCACCGTTTGTCATTCGATCCGCCACCCCGGCCGGCCCGCGAATATAGCCACGGCATGCGGCGGAAAACGCAGCTTATTAATGCGTTGCTCGGCCGGCCAAGCGTCCTTGTTATCGACGAACTGCGCAATGGTTTGGACCCGATTGCTATCACGCAGGCCGAACAGCTTATAAAAGACGAACAACAGCGCGGTGCAGCTATACTCACTGCGAGCCACGATCTATGGTGGGCAGAACGGTTTGCCGACAGTATATACGTTATGCATGAGGGTCACATCGTAGCTGCCGGCACGTGCAGACAATTACTGCAGCCCGGCGAAAAGCATTTAGAAGAAGCCTTCCGCAGAATAATCGGGGTGGAAAAATGACGTTCTGGCGTGCAGTAACATATCGTTTGTTTGCAGGTAATGGAAGCCCGCTGGCGAGCGTTACACGGCGTACCGTGGCGTTCGTGCTGGGTGTTGTGCTAGTTGTAGCCATTATATGGCACTATACACCGCAGCTTACTCTGCCGTATGACACCTCGGTGCTTGCGGCACTTGTGTGGGCATTTAGCTTTGCTGGCGTATTGCTGGTGGGTGCGCTCACTGATGCGTGCCAGCAGCTCTTCTTGGCAAAACTTCATGCCATAACGCTCTTGCCATTGCAGTCTACTGCGCTGCGTAAGATGTACATGTACGCATCGGTGCCTGTTGGCCTTGTGGCGGTTGTGCTCGTGGCAACGGCAGTTTCAAGGTCATTTGCCGGCAGTATGCCATGGTACTATGCTGCCGGTGGTAGCGTAGCGGCATGTACCCTGGCTGCCTTTACTGATATTTTGTTGCGCATCGTGCGCTTCAGCAGCAGTTGGCAACCTCATGCGTGGCGGTGTGCCTTTATTATGTGCGGCGTTTGGATGGGGTATTCATTGGCGACAGCATCTGAAAATGTACACACGGCATACCAGGCCGGTATTGCCGGTATGATAATAGCCGCGGTAGTGCTTACTGCGATATTAACACGGAGACCTATACGTACGGAATACGCCTCACCCCATCTGCCGGTTATCGAGGGTCGTCCAGGTATATGTGAAGCGTTGTCTATACGCAGTCTACGCACCGCCCGCTATGCGGGTACAAATATTGTGCTCGCTGCGGCAGTGGTGTGCACTGTAATGCTTTGCCGGACGCCTCACCCTGTAATAGCGTTAGATGGTGCCGTGCTGTTGGTATTGATGCTTATTGGCACGCTCGGGCAGGAGGTGCGTTCGCTTAGTCCGCCACGATACCCGTTAGAACTGTTGTTGTATGGCGCATTCCGGCGGTGGGTGTTGGCTAATTGGCTTCTGGCCTACATACACGGATTGATCTGGATAGATATAACACTGTGGTCCATATGGCTCTGGGCGCCACATAGCTTAACGGTTTCAGTAGTGGAAGCGGGTATGGTTGGGCTGGGATTCATCGCAGCCGGTATGGCAGCTGGCAGCATCATAGTGCCGCAAAAGTATGACATTTTGGCACAGTGTGCCTCTACTGGCCTCTATGCGGCATTCGTGTGGGCATTTATTAAGTTATCGGCAATGGCAAGCGATTGGCGCATATCGCCGGTTGTAATGGCGCTAATCGAGGTGGCTGCGAGTACGGTGATTGTATATGGAGTTGAATATATACGATGGAAGCAAACAATAGCAAGGAGAATACATGCAAGAGCGTAAAACAAACAAACCAGGCGTAGGTTTGTGGGTTACCACTCTAATATGGGGCGGTACCGTATGGCTGGTACTTACATTGGGGGCGGTACTGTACATAGCGCCTACCATACGGGCAATGGCTTCCGGCGAGACAGCTATAGTTGCCCTCGGTCCGCTTCAATTGTTCAGTGTCACCAAGACTATTGTTCAGCAGGGAGATGGTTTGACGCTGACATACAGTATGAAGCCAGGTTTGGTTATCCTTGGCTTAGGTTGCGTGGCAGCCGAATGGTGCCTACTTAGGCTTGTTCCGCGTCTTATTGTCCGTTCCTCCCAAAAGAGTCTCGTGCACAACAGAGGAAAATAAGGTACAATATCCCTGATGAATCAATCTAAAATTATCGGTCTGGCCGGGACCGCAGGCGCCGGCAAAGATACTGCCGCTGAATTATTGTGTACCCTGTTTAATATGCAAAACCTTTCAACTGGCGATGCGCTGCGAGCTATTACGCGTTACCTATACCGTTTAGATTCAATGCACAATCCCATACGCGACCAGCTTTTTGAGGTGGCCACCTATATCCGTAGCGAAATTGATGCTGCAGCGCTGGTTAAGCTTTGTATACTGCAAGCCCAGGCATTGCAACTGAACCGGACAATAATTAGCGGGCTGCGCTCGGTTGGCGAAGCTGAAGCGGTTCGCCAGGCCGGAGGCATTATTGTAGGTATTGATGCTGACGCACATATCCGGTACGACCGTATGTTTGCACGCGCCCGCGATGCTGAATCACAAAAAACGCTCGACGAATTCCTTGCCCAGGATGAGATTGAAAATCGAGGGGTAAGCGATTCTGGCCCGGGCAGGGGGATACGCTCGATAATTGACGGCGCTGACGTTCTCATTACGAATAATGATGACCTCAACAACTTACGGCTTGAACTCAAGAACAAAGTCGCGCCATTATTGTAGGGTATATGGCAGACGCACTCTCCCCGGCGGAACGACTTGCTGCGTATAAGCAGCTCATTGATGGTGATATCAGCGCCTACGCCGGGTACGTGCGCAGTAATACCCTTACTCAGTACGGTACCTTTCCGGCACTTGAAGTTAATGCTTTTTTGGATATGTTATCGAGGGGCGGCAAACGAATTCGTGGTTCACTGGTAATCGCCGGGTATGAGATGTGCGGCGGCACTGACAGGGCAATGATTCTTCATGCCGCCCGTGCTATAGAGATGCTGCACGCTTACGCGCTAATCGTTGACGATATTCAAGACCGCGCCATACTGCGTCGAGGTCAGGAGGCAACCTACCGGTACTTTGCCGATTATCACCGAGATCACCACTTAAAAGGTGACGCCAACCACGCTGGCATCAGTCTGGCATTGAACGCCGCAATGGCCGGCGCACACGCTGCTGAAGTTATACTTGCCAATCTGCCGGCTCAGCCGCAGTTGCGCCTCAATGTGCTTAGTATTATGAACCGGACAATGATGATTACCTATCACGGCCAAATGACAGACATTATGAATAGCTTGGTTGAAACACCGGACTTAGCGGACATCGACCGCGTATTGGAATGGAAAACGGCCTTGTATAGTTTTATTAATCCGTTGCACGTTGGCATGGTGTTAGCTGGCGCAGGCTGCGAACATACCGATGCCATCACGCCGTTTGCGCTGCACACGGGCCGGGCGTTCCAAATAACCGACGATATTTTAGGCATTTTTGGTGACGAGAAAGAGGCGGGCAAGAGCCCCCTCGACGATATCCGTGAAGGGAAGGCTACACTGTTGAGTACCTATGCTCTGACGCATGCTTCGCCGCCGGATAAGGTGTTCTTACAAAAATGTTTAGGCAACACAAAACTTACCATGCGCGCATTTAAGCGGTGCCAAACTATTATTGCTGATAGTGGAGCCTTAGATTACGCCCGTACTCGGGCGGCCGAGGAAATAACCCTCGCCCAAGCCGCAATGCAAAAAGTAGCGCATATGTGGCCTCAGACCTATGTAGTATTTCTACAATCGCTTGCCACTCGCATTCAGGGCCGTACCGCCTAAGCGCCTGAAATGGCTATAGCCCACTCCATAGCCTGTCTCTTATACACATCT
>JARIHB010000057.1 GCA_029288515.1 Candidatus Saccharimonadota bacterium
TACCCAAGCTGGCCGCAAGACTTATAAGCTCGAATTTCTGCTCGCCGTCGCCCACTAGTAATAGGAATGTTTTGGGCGCTCGCTGGGCCACTTCGGCAAAGGCACGCAGCAGGTTTGGCAATCCCTTTTGGATAGTCAGGCGGCCCACATTCGTAACCACACGGTAACCACGGCCTTTCATATGGTCCAGATAACGGTAAATATTATCGCCCGACTGCGGCTCGAGGTTGCTCGGGTCGAAGTGGTTATGAACGACCTCGATCTTTTCGGCAGGCACGCCGTACTCGCGCATAACGCCGCGCTTGGTATGCTCGCTGACAGTTATGATGCGGTCGGCAACCATAAGTGCCAGACCTTCAATCTCGCGCACCATTGGGTTGCCACCATATTCTTTGCCGGCACGGTCAGACTCGATAGAGTGGAGGTGAATGATCAACGGCTTGCCGCTCATCATCTTGGCGCGCAGGGCGGCCCGGCAAGTGAGCCAGTCGTGAGCATGAATAATATCAAAAGAGGCGAGTTCAACAATTCTGCCGACCGCCTCTTCATACATCATCGCTTGGCCGTAGATATCAACCGTTTTTGTGTGGCCGTCTACGGTTATATATTTGTAGCTGTCGTAGGCGATACCGGACTTAATAATAGACTGCACATCTTGCGGGTGGGCGGCATTGACGCGCATAAAGTCGATATTGTGATTTTTGGGCGTATATGGAAGCACGAATTCAATATCAGCCCCCTTTTTCGCGAGCGCCTTACACAGCTGGTAGCAAGCTACACCAAGTCCTCCACTGTTGTCTGGTGGTAATTCCCACCCGAGCATCAAGATCCGCATGTCCCTCTGATCTCTAACATTGTGTTATATAATTCACAAATTATTATATAGACCTCATTGCCATAAGCACAACTATTTTTTACAAATAACGTTGCTTAACTAATGGCCGCTAGCGGCAATATCGATGATATCCCGAGCAGCAACTGATGTGCCGTAGCAGTCTACAAACTCGGCGCCGCCCAGGCGCACTTTGTTGGCTCTGGTATCAGGGCTCATGACAAACTCCTGCCAGCCATCCCCCACATTCCGTTTATCTAATATATACATGCGAAAGGCATACGGAAGGCTCTGCCAGTCGCTGGGCATAATAAGGCGATTCACATCTGCCCAATGCCGGTGACATGTTTCATACGCCACTACAAATTCGTTAGCCATAGCGGCAGCTTTTTGGAACATATGCTGCCGTTTCTCTTCGGGTGACTGGTATGAGGATACGCAAAATAGTACGCAATCGAGGGCGCCGCGCAAGTCAGGGTACTCATTAAAGAATGTTTCGGGTTCAAGATCGCCAAAATCGGCTTGATAAAAGTGGACCATGTTGTAATCGGTGAATATGAGCTCTCGCTTATCATCCATCCGCTTCTTGTCACGGTATTCGCTGGGGTATACCGATAGATACGCCCAGTTACGGCTCTTGCCTGGGTCGATGCGGTCAATACCGACCAGATTGCGTATTTCCACGGCCTCGTGCATGAGGCTATGGTAGCCCAAGGTGTCGGCTAGGCTGATTGCGTTATGATTAGTGTAAGACGTTACGATATGGGGTAACGGCATATCTAAGTCGGTGTGCCCGAAGTGGCGCATAATACCCGTAAGCGCATGACGGGCCAGCTTCTTATTAATGAGATTTTGGCTGCACCCAACCTCCACGCTCGTGCCGTTTGGCAGCCGGCCAAGGCGATCGGCAATTGAAAGAAATACCTTGTAGGCGTCGGCACGATTCGTTTCATTCGTTTGCAGGTCACGGTGGTGCATGTCGTAATGCCACTCCTCGGCCTGCTTATCATTGCCCAGCACGCGTCGCATACTGTCTGCCCAATCCTCGGGAGTCTTCAGTGCGGTAGGGTAGTCATCGCCCATTGACGTAATTAATTGTTTTTGCATAGCCCGCAGCGTGAGTGTGGCAAGATGCGAAGCGCCCATCTCGGGTCGTTCGTGCAGTAAGCTGGCAGTAGTTTCAGCAACCAGGCCAGGGATGACCAAATTGGGAATCATCGCCTGAGCATAGCTGGCAATGTACGGATCATTGCCCGGCGGCGTAAGCAGCCACTTGCCCAGCACCCCTCCAACTTCAGCCAGCCGACGCTGTATGGCTTCGTCTTCTGATATAGTAAACTGGCCCGGCTGTTCCTCTGAGTATTCTATAGACATGTAGCATAAAAGATACTATACAATAAGCGCAATTGCCAAATATGGCGGCGTGTAACATTAAGCCGTAAGCACATGCCGCCCTGACTCGCACCGCGTGACTTTTTGTCATTTTTACAGTATGATGTCGTTGGCGAATATAGGGGCTGTCTCTTATA
>JARIHB010000064.1 GCA_029288515.1 Candidatus Saccharimonadota bacterium
GCCATACTGTTGTTAAGTGTACGCCGCGGCAGCAAGCGAGCTACCAAACTCCACCCCTTCGGCTATGGGCGCGAACTATACTATTGGTCAACACTAGCTGCCTTCGTAATCGTCGGCATTACCGCATCGGTGGCTATACGGATTGGCTACGGTCATTTGCTCGACAGTACAAACCTCAGGTACACCTACCTGATATACATTGCACTCGCCCTATCGTGCGGCGCCAACTTCTACTCCTGGTGGCTAAGCGTAAAACATTTACTGGACGGTCAGCCTTTTACCAGTCTGTACAAAACGTTTATGGAGTCGCCGCTCATTGCTTCAAAGAACACCGTTGTGCTTGATGCCATGGGGTCTGGCGGCGCCTTGGTTGGACTGCTTTTTGCCAGTCTATACGGCCTGAAGGGTGTGCTGCCGCTTGACGGCGTAGGCGCTATGCTGATGGGCGTTGTGCTGGGTGCGACCGCACTATTACTGCTTATAAGCGTGCGCAGCCTGATAGTCGGCCAAAGCGCCCCACGCGAACTGGAGCGCCGCATCCGCGACGCTGCGCGCGAGATACCCGAAGTAAAGCACATACTTGCCATGCGTACCTTAATGGTTGGCTCCGACAAGCTACTCGTAAACATTGATGTGCACTTTAAGGACGACCTGAACACCAACCGCATTGAAGCGGCTGTTGCTAAAGTAAAAACTGCTGTGGAAGCCTGCGGCGAGAGCGAGGGTCTGCGCGTGCACGTAGAGCCGGATCCCCTTGAAGAGCATTTCAAGCACCACCCGGTTTCTCATCAGGATGCAGCATAAGTGTCACCCCTACGCAGCCCGCGGTAATGCGAGCTGCGTACTGTTTATCTAATCGTCCCGCTCTTCAATAGCGGCACGCATGGCGGCAATACCCAGCTGCCAGAGTTCAAGCGGCTGCGGCGCATGCCGCTCAGCAGTAGCCGGATCAGCAAGATCGGCCTCCAGCTGGTCAATCGGGTACATGCGAACGCCTATTACTTCGCCCTCCTGCATCTGTACAGCTTCAACCGTCAGGCTGGGGTCTACGACCACAAAATTATCGCCAACGGTGCGATGCACCCAAGCGCCGTCTTGCATTTCCATTTCAACAGCCATGCGGCCCGCAGGCAAAAAGTGGGCCGTATCGAACTGCAGCCCGACTTCCTCAGCGGTTTCGCGCTGCGCAGCTTCCAGGTATGACTCTCCAGCGCGTACATGCCCGCTCGCCGATATGTCCCAGGTACCACCCATGATGGTTTTCTCCCAGTCGCGTTGCTGCTCTAACATATTCCGGCCATCGGTAATCCATACATGCACATCGGGATGCCACAGCCCTTCGCTATGGATATCATCCTTGTCGGCCTGGAGGCCGGTAGGTTCACCATCAAGGTTTACAACGTCCAGTAACTCGCTGGGAGGCGTGCTATCAGGAGCGCCTTCGGCATCACTGTCAAAACTACTCATCTTCCAACTCCTCAGTGTTAATGTTGTTCCATGTCCACCTTACCGCTGCGTGTAGGGTGAATATAGACAGCTCGTTTTGAGTCAAAACGACAAGACTCAAACAACTTTGACTTGACTGCCAGCAAGAGTGCGATAAAAATATATCCGATGCATCACATACAGGCAAAAATTCTGAGGCAATTGCTATACACCGAAGCACTCAACTACGCAGCCATGCGCCCTCAAGGTGTGGAGAGTAATCACTTTGCATATCATTTGGAACAGCTATTAAAAGAAAAACTCATACTAAAAGACGACAAGCAATACTACTTGTCGGCCGCCGGCCTCAGCCTAATTGACCGTCTCAGCCAGGAGACGATGCACGCTCGGCTTCAGCCGCATATCGTGACAGCCATAGATCTTACGACGCCCGACGGCCAAACGTTACTGTTCACCCGCAACTTTCAGCCATTTCTGCACCGCGCTGGTTGGCCGCTGGGCAAAATGCACTACAGCGAGTCAACCGCAGCAGCGGCAGCACGCGAATTACAAGAAAAAACCGGCCTTACAGGCATGCCACTCGTCCACCGGGGTATGGCCTATATCGATGCCCGCCAGAAAGGCACCACTATAAGTAGGGTGCTGTACCATATATTCCATGGCGACGTGGCTAAACCACTGCCCACCGTCACGCCCGCCCACCGTGGCAGCTGTACATGGGCCGATCATACCGCTTACGCGCCCAGCCAACTTATGCCGGGATTCTTAGAGATAAAAGCGTTGCTCGCCACAACAAAACAGCTGTTTTTTACTGAGATTACCGAAGATTTGGTCTAGATATTAGATATAGAAAGAGACCAGCTTATAAAGTGCCGTGGTGCTGCGGCGTGTGATTCCTGACTGCAAAGTACTGCTGCACCGCCGTCCACCATATGGTCAACACTCTCACAGCCCGGCGCGCTACGGTCCGGACAGCGTTAGCAAGATCCCGCCAGTTCAAAGGCTCTTCAGCCTGCTCGGCAATATCCGAAAACGCCAGCTGCAGTTCTATTTTTGCAATGCGGCGTTCCAAACGTTCGGCCCGCTGCCTGCGCACCTCAGTTGCGCCCTTAGCGCGGATCGTACGCAACAGCCCTGTATATTGGCACCGCAGCGTAAAAAGACGACGTTTGAGACGTTTATGTTCTTCTGCAGTGATAGTGTGCCGATTGATTGATGGCAGCGTGGTAGTAAACATAACAAACCTCCCCTCTTTTAATAATGATGTGCGGCAGCATATACTGCTTATCCTAAGTATATAAATAGCGAACATACGCCCGTCAAGCAACAATCGCACAATAGGGAAAAATTGATGCTATTTTTTTACTTTTTGCGCATCAAAATGTTCTCGTAACCGTTGCTTTTTAAGGTCATGCAGCACTTGTTTTGCTGCAGCAGCAAC
>JARIHB010000066.1 GCA_029288515.1 Candidatus Saccharimonadota bacterium
GATTAAGGAAACGCTCGAACAGCAGATCGTACTTGAGGGGATCAAGGTCGGTAATGTATAGCGTGTACGCAATGATAGACCCGGCAGCGCTGCCGCGGCCCGGTCCAAAGATAATCCCCTGGCCTTTACCCCAGTTAATAAAGTCTTGCACAATCAGCATATAGCCGTTAAAGCCCATGCCGTCAATTACTTGCAGCTCATATTCGGTGCGCTCCAGCACATCTTTTGACAGCGCGCTTTTAATGTCGGAGATTGTCAGCTTATCGGCGTCTTCGAGCGTTTTTCCCAAATAGTTTTCTGCCAGCCCGCGGAACACCAGCCGGTCAAGGAATGTCTTTTCCGTTTCACCTTCCGGCACCGGGAATTGCGGAATTAAAATCTTGCCCAGCTCGAACTCAAAGTTGCAGCGGTCGGCGATCTTGCGGGAATTGAGGATAGCTTCCGGACAAAAATCCTGCCAACGCTTGATAAGTTCTTCCGGGTCGGTAACGTGCAATTCGAAGTCGGCCAGGCTCCAGCGCTTTTCGTCGGCGTAAAACGAACCGGATTGCACACATAACAGAATTTCGTGCGCCTGCTGGTGGTCATGCGTCAGATAGTGAGCATCGCACGTAACCACCGGCGGAATGTCGAGCTCTTTTGCCAGTTCCAGAAGACCTTTATTAACCCGCTGCTGATCTTCCCATTTGCTGGGGTGGTCAGGATGACCGTGGTCTTGGACCTCTATGTAGTAGCGATCGCCAAAGATGCCTTTGTACCACCTGGCAATACTCCGCGCCTGATCCATTTGCCCCTGACGGATTGCGTCGCCCACCTCGCCACCAATACAGCCGGACAGCACGATAATGCCCTCGTTGTACTTCTCAAGCACTTCATGGTCCACGCGCGGCTTGTAGTAAAAGCCTTCCAAATTAGCAATCGTGGAGAGCTTCATAAGGTTTTTGTAGCCGGTTTCATTCATGGCCAGCAGGATAAGGTGATAATACACTTTGTCTTTGCCTGCTTCTTTGTCACTGAGTGTACGGGCTGCAACATATGTTTCCATGCCCATAATCGGCTTAATGCCCTCAGCGGTTGCCGTTTTATAGAAGTCGAGATTGCCGGAAAGCGTCCCGTGGTCGGTCTGCGCCACAGCCACCATGCCCTTTTCTTTCACATAGCTAATCAGCTCGGGAACTTTGGTGAGCCCGTCGAGCAAACTGTATTGCGTGTGATTGTGCAGGTGCACGTAATCACTCGGCTTCAATATGATGGTGCTGCTACCCTCAGCCATATCTTTCTATTATAAATGAAAAGCGTAGGCATTGGCGATGAATCGTACGCGACTTTTACAACATGGCTGCTACTGGAACGTTACCGTTTGTCAAGTAAATGATAAAGATAGGATATACTATATATAATCGTCAGGTTGAGGTTTCGCGGAGGGTGTATACGAAAAATGGTTGAGGTATCCAGGCGTGAGCTTATAGAAGAACGGCTAAGAGAGCTGTATACAGTCACTTCCGCCGATGTCGCTTACGATATTATCGATAGCGCATTTACGCCACCCCCAGCCAGTGAAGGCGAGGCGCTTGCCACGTGGGTTTATCACGCCGAGCGCAGCAGGCGGCAGATGGTGGGGGCAATAGTGAATGAAAAAATAATGGCCGCTGCCACGCCCCGTTTATGTGAGTACGTTGATGAACACGGCTCGGTTGTTGTTCCTGCAACGCGGGAGCACCTCACGCGTTCACCTTCACTGCAGAATTTCGTTACCACTATGAATTACTGGATCACTGATACCGTCGCTGAAGTTGTCCAAGCGGACGACACAGCCAAAGCGCTTGTGGAGGCTGGCAACCGAAGGCATCCGCTTTTTCGACAAGCAGTTATCGATTGGCTCGTATTTAGACACCGCCGGGGTAAAAACCTGGACTGGCAATTACCCCGCGCAGAGGCGGACACGATAGCCGATATAACCTCATCTTACAGGGCCAATATGACCAACGAGGTAATAAATCAATTCCTCGTCCTTGGCCAAGATGTGGAGGACTCCGGGCTGCTGCCAGCCCAACTAGCATATCAACGGCTGCACGGCGTGCCGAGGCTCACCAGTGCCGTGCATGAGGTTAGCCGCCCAGTTATGGGCCCATTTATAACCTACGATCCGGAAACTGGAGACAGCGAGCACCGCAAAGGCCAGTCCACCCCCCAGACGTTATACAGCACCTGGGAACGTGAACAGACAGCAGAAAATGCCCAGGCGTTTTTATCGCTTGCCCAGAGTGAAAACGTTAAAAACCTTCTTGCAACAACCGCCCACCTCCCAGGCTCCGGACCAGACGGCAGAGCACTCAACCCGGGGCACTGCCATGTTGACATACGCATCATTAACGAGGAGGCTTTCTCCGTACCCCCTAGAGAATTACTTATACGGCTTGGCGCAACCGAACTGGCACACACGGAATATTTGAACGTGGCAACACTCGTAGGCGCCATTGGCTGCAATGCCGCAACCCACACCTTTTATAGCCATTGGCCGGAGCAATAACGAGCCCCGGCCTCCAGCGACTACACGCCCTGGCCTACTGGTCTTCAGCGGGCGATTCGTAGGCGCGGCGGGGCAATATAAATACCCGTACGTCTTCGGGGGCGTAGCCGTCAGGAATTATTTCCTGACGTAAGGTAGCGATCATTTCAGCCTGATCACGGAAACCCAAATAGCCGCCCCTTGCCGTTACCTGCAGTACTAGCGGCGTACCGGTGCCGATGGCAGCGTGTGTAAGACGCGAACTCGTCACCCGCACCGGTTTATGCTCGTACGTGCCCAATACAGCCACCGCACCGAGGGGAATCGGCTGCGTTTCATCCCATTCGTTTTCAGGGTGGATAGCCTCATCAAGCGATATATTCGCTCCCTGCCAAGGTAGTTCGCCCTCATACTCGATACCTGCAACTTCACACACAAAATGCGCACAGTTCGTTTCGGCGCGCTCGTCCGGGCCATCAGCCTGGTATGTACGGTAATAATCAGCAAGCCTTGCGGCCATTTGTTGCTGAAGCGACAATTCGCGATGACCAAGTTGCTCGCGCGCTTCCGGCGTCAGAGCGTCGGGATGCAGGCCAGAGTCGTACATGCCATCCGCTAAGCCTACTACCCGATCATACGGTTCCGGCGTATCAGGCCAACCATCACGTACAAACGTTGTGGGCAGCGTATCAAACGTCATATGCCGATACGGCTCACCGCCGCTTTCCTCAAAAGGATCCTCAAAGGGATCCCCGCCTTCTGTCGGGATATGCATAACAAATAACGTACCATACCGCACATACTATGAACACCCCTATAAAAATGATAGCTATATATTTTACATTGTCCCTGCAGATTAAGGCGTATTATACATGCACGGAGGAATCTATGTTTCAAGACAGCAAGGCATTCAGCAGCTTTTCGGCCACCGATCTCGCTGCGGCAAGAGATTTTTACACTAAGGTACTCGGCCTGCAGGCCGATGAACAAAACGGCATGCTCACGCTGCAGCTCGATGGTGGCGGCCGAGTGTTAATATATGCTAAGCCGGACCATCAGCCTGCCGTGTTTACGGTACTGAACTTTCCGGTACCGGACATTGATGCAGCCGTCGATGAGCTCACCGCCAAAGGCGTTCAAATGGTGCGTTACGAAACCATGCAACAGGACACAAAAGGCATCATGCGCGGTAGTAAAATGAACATGGGCCCGGATATTGCCTGGTTTACCGATCCAGCGGGCAATATCCTATCCGTACTGCAAGACAAACCGGTCGCATAACAACAAACAGATCTCGCACGCTAGTTAGACTTTGTACCAGTAGCCGGCTCTTCGGGAATGACAATGATAGCAATGATATACGCTAAGCCGACCGGTATAAATCCGCTCAGCACAAACAGTAAAATGGCTGCTAACCGGATTACCGTGGGATCGACGTTAAAATACGCGCCTAGACCACCGCACACGCCCGCCAGTTTCTTATCGCTTGTTGACCTGTATAATCTCTTTTGCATATGTTACTCCTTTTGTACAGCATAGCCCGATTAGACTGGCTGCGCAACGAAGTATCATCGGCTACCGCGCCTACCCCTGCCGAGACACAGCGGGCAAAAACGAGAGATCAGTAGGCGTGCATATCCTTTTGTCGGATAGGATCGCAGGGTCTACCTCGTTCTGCTCACTCAGGGGCCTGGTAAGGTCTGAGTTGTTCACAAACGTGTTCGCAGCCGCAAAGGTATTAGTGAGGTCACCGGGACCGACCAGCAGATACCATTTGCCGTTCGCGGACGGCGCCGCTTCTACGGGCCCATCCATAACCACGCACCGTACCGCCACCTGCGCGCCTTTAGCGATTACCGCGTCACGTCTGCCGCTTGCGTTGCGGTAATCGCTAAATACGTTTACATTACCAAACTGCTGGACTTCGGTGTATGTCCCTGTAGCGTCGGCCGGACTGACACTGGGTGCGGCAGGTGCGGCTTCACCGGAACCAGAAGACGGCGAACAGGCTGCAAGCGCTATTGTTGCAGCCGCCGCCGCTGCATAAGCATAACTACCAGGAGATCGTTTGATTTCAGCACGACTCATAATTGAGTAATTATACCTTATTCAGATAGCGGCGCAGATACTCTACCGCTTTTTCTGCTTCGGCAATTGCTTTCTTTAGGTCTTTATCGTCGGCATGACCTTCATGCACGGCGCTCAGAATTTCACGGGCTTTTTCTTTTACCGA
>JARIHB010000077.1 GCA_029288515.1 Candidatus Saccharimonadota bacterium
TATAAGAGACAGACTCAAAAGCGTTTGCCAGGTGCGATCGATTAGTTCTAGTACAATACCAGGGCATGTCTGAAAATTTACTAAAAAAACTCGTTGAAGAATATTATTCTGGTCGTCCTAATTTAGCGGTAGACAATGCCTCGCTCTGCATATTCTTCTTTGCCTGCTCAGGTTCTGGTAAATCCACCATACGTCGGCAGATAGTTGAAAAATTACATGCAACCTATGTGTGCAATGATGAAGTACGCGAACTAATAGCAAAATATCCAGAGGCTTCGTATCAAGGCATAGAGCTTAAGACCGTAGTCGCAAAAACGGTAGAGAAAATATTTGCAGAAGCTCCTAATAAGCTTGTTGTTTTCGACAATAACATTATTCGGCACTACGTGCATAATGACAGCTATCTGAATGTGGCTAAAGCAAATAAAAGACCCGTCTTTATTATTGGTATTGAGGCTGCCGAACAAGAACTGAAAGAGCGCATTAAAGCTAGAGGCGTGAACGTTGCGCAAACATTAAGCATGCTACCTCAACAACTTCAGGATTACAAAACAGCTACAACGGATATTAAACCTGATTGGTCGATGAATATTGATGGAAACATTCAAGGTTTGTTTAAGAAGATAGCGTGTTTCATATCGGAACACGCCGCAACTGCACAGCAGGAGTATACTAAAAAAATAAGCAAGGAGCGCACTATGATTGGTCAAAATGCAACACATGCCAACTTTAGCGTTGACGATCTGGCGGTCGCCAAGTCATTCTATGTCGATAAACTCGGCTTTAAGGTGCACCGCGAAAGCGAGCGCGATATGATGCTGGAAAGCGGAGCCGGAACGAAAGTTAATATTTACGCGAAGCCCGATCATAAAGCCTGGGATTCAACCGTATTTGGTATTGAAGTCAGCAGCGTAAAAGACGCCGTTAAAGAGTTGGCTGACATAGGGATTGAAGTGGCCAAACTGGACTTCACGGACGAGTCGGGAATTATGAGCGATCCGGAAATGGGAGAAGCCGCATGGTTCACTGATCCGGCGGGAAACTGGATATGTATCAGTAGCGGGGTTTAGCATAGTTACGCCATTTATGCTTTGAATCGATGTTGTCGGGTCCTACAATTGCTCTATGACGAACCGTGAAGACTGTGATTTTTGTGACAGATCAGACCTCGAGTGGAGAACAATCCTGGCGGAAGATTCATATATGTCCTTTGTTTCCCGGCCGTGGTTCCGGGAGGGGCAGTGTCTTGTTGTGCCTACCCGCCACATTACAACGCTCGCCGAGCTTACCGTGGAAGAAGCCGTGGTTATAATGGGTGAGTTAGGCCGGCTTTCAATGCTGCTGGACGACGGCTTCGGTACCGGTGTTATGCAGAAATACCAGCCGCTGCAAGCCGACAACGGCATAAAGGTTAGCCATTTGCATTTTCATGTTTTCCCGCGTACAGAAGACGAAGCGCTTTTCCCTGTACCTGAACCGAATAGTTTCGCAGGCTTTATAATGCCACCGGAAGACACAGTTAAAGCTCTTGTTGAAGGACTGAGACCTTAAGGAGAAAAATGAGCACAGAACGTTTTAAACTAATCCCTGCCGTCTATCTTTTATTACGACAGGATAACCAGATTTTACTCCTCAGGCGGGCTCATACCGGGTATCAGGACGGCAAGTACAGCGTAATTGCCGGGCACCTGGATGGTGACGAATTGGCAACGTCGGGTATTGCCAGGGAGGCTCAAGAAGAAGCGGGCATTGCCGTTAACCCAAAAGATCTCAAGCTGGTGCATACCTGTCATCGTCTGAGCCGAAATGAAATAGGCCAGGAGCGCATTGATTTATTTTTTGAAGCCGATACGTGGCAGGGCGAAATTACGAATGCTGAGCCTGCGAAATGCGACGATCTGTCGTGGTTTCCGATTGATGACCTACCTGCCAGCATGTTACCCCTGATAAAAAATGTTATCGCCGATGTACGCCAGGGTATCGCTTTCTCGGAATATACCGAAGAGCCGGCCTAACCTGCTACGATTGATATATGAAAAAGGGCATAGACTATATCGGTGTCTCCGCTGGAGCAATGGTGTTCAATGACCGAGGTGAACTGTTTTTGTCGAAACGTAGCCAGAACTGCAAAAACGAACGCGGCCACTGGGAAACACCGGGAGGAAGTGTAGAATTCGGCGAGACCCTGGAGCAAGCAGTACAGCGTGAAATGCTCGAAGAATATGGCACTGAAATCGAAATTATAGAGCAGTTCCCGGCCGCTGATCACCTCATACCTGCCGAAGGTCAGCACTGGGTTGCCACAACGTTCCTTGCCCGATTTAAGCCGGGCCAAGAACCCAAAATTATGGAGCCTGATAAATGTGACGAAATTGGCTGGTTCTCGCTTGACGCCCTCCCGACGCCCTTGTCTATCATTACGCTCGCAGATCTAAAGGAATACCGTAGACTGACGAATTAATGCGTGCTGTGACGCAGGTCACATTGAGATTGGAAGCGTAAACGTTACAATAAAAGTAACAGTTAATTTTAAACACAAGGGATATCACTATGGGCAAAAATGTAGAACGAAAAGCAATAGATAAGGTGTTTATATTGCTTGGTATGGCAATGACTGTGGTGTTGCTGGTGGTGGGCAGTTTGGCGTGGTATGGCTACCACTTTGCCACGAGCACAGTAAAAAGCGAACTGTCTCAGCAAAAGATTTACTTCCCGCCTAAAGGCAGCCCTGCAATTGCCGCACTGCCCGAAGCCGACCAAGCAGAAATAAATAAGTATGCAGGCCAACAACTAGTGGACGGCCAACAGGCTAAGGTATACGCAAACAACTTTATTAACGTCCACCTCCAGGAAATTGCAGGAGGCAAAACCTATGCCGAGGTAAGTACCGAGGCGCTCAAAGACCCGACTAATACAAAGCTGCAGGCTCAAAAAACTACACTGTTCCAAGGGGAAACATTACGGGGTCTTTTACTGGGTAGTGGCTACGCCTACTGGACGTTCGGCATGATAGCCCAGTATGCAGCGATAGCTTCTTTTGCGGGGGCGGGCGTGATGGCCATTCTCGTTTGGCTTGGCTTGCGGCATCTGGCTAACGTAAAATAAATGAAAGTAACGCTCAAGCAGACTCTCCCGTACATTTTTCTCGTAGCGGGGATTGTGGGGCTGGTGGCATCCTTTGCACTGACCTATGACAAAATACAGGTGCTCAAGAATCCCGCCTACAACCCCGGCTGCAATATTAATCCGATATTGAGCTGCGGTTCGGTAATGGAAACCGAACAAGCCAGTGTACTCGGCATACCTAATACTATATTCGGGCTGATGGCGTTTAGTATGTTGCTAATGCTTGGCGTCGTATTGCTGGCCGGTGCAACCTTTAAGCGCTGGCTGTGGTTAGCAATACACGTCGGGGTGCTGGGGGGTTTCCTGTTCTTTATCTATTTGTACTTCCAGGCTGTATTTCGTATCCATGCTATTTGCCCCTATTGTTTTCTTGTATGGCTTATTGTGCCGCCTGTCTTCTGGTATACGACGCTCTATAATTTGCGTGAAGGAAACTTCAAAAACAGGCTCATTAAGCCGAGGATAAAGGCTTGGCTCCAGCGTCATCATGGGGACGTCCTGCTTATATGGTATGTATTATTCTTCGGCATTCTGATTAATCAATTCTGGTACTACTGGGAAACGCTTATATAGTTTTTGCAGCCAATTCCCACCGACCAT
>JARIHB010000085.1 GCA_029288515.1 Candidatus Saccharimonadota bacterium
CTTCATAAGAACGCTCAAAACTTCGCAGCGGATACCGCCTGTGCAATAGGTGACCACCGGCTTGTTTTTAATGTCGGCGTACGTATCACTTGCCAGCTCATGCAGGAAATCACGGGTTGTTTTCGTGTCGGGCACGACGGCATTCTTAAATTTCCCTACTGCTGCCTCGTACGCATTGCGGCCATCAAAAAACACGACGTCGTCACCACGCTCCTCAACCAGCTTGTGCACTTCGTGAGGTTTTAAGTGAATGCCGCCGCCAACAACGCCGTGTTCATCTACACGCAGTTCGTCGGCGGCGCCAAAGGTTACGATTTCGTCACGCACTTTAACGCTCAATTTCGGGAAATGCTCACGGCTGCCGTCAGACCACTTAAACATGATCTTTTTAAATGGTGCGTACGCCTTGGTCTCTTTTACATACGCTTTAACGTCGTCGATATCGCCACCCACTGTGCCGTTAATGCCGTGTACGGATAGCAAGATACGGCCGCGCAGATTGTACCGCTCGCACAGCGTCCGCTGCCATAAACGGATAGCCTCTGGGTCGGCCAATGGGGTAAATAGGTAATACAGCAGTATTTTTTGCATGTTATTACTCGGCGTTCTTATACGCTTCTGGCTTACCAGCCTGGATAATAGTATGGAGTACGGCATACTCTTCAGAACTCAACCTGTCCCATCCTAAGGCACCAGGCAGCGCACGCCGCAGACGAACAATAACCTGCCGCCCCCTGTCAGTAAGGCGGAGCGTCTTGGTACGCCGGTCGCGCGCCGACTCCTGGCGCGTCACCAGCCCTTGGACCACCAGCCGGTCAACGATACCAGTAACGTTCGAGGCATCACAATGGAGAACGTCAGCCACTTGCCCCATCGCCAGTTCGCCGCGGTTGTATAGCGAATGGAGCGCACCAAGCTGCACCGGCGTTAGCCCTTCTTCATCGGCGAGCCGCACCATATGACCTTTTATCGTCATAAAAAATAGCATCAAGTCGTCACACAATACATCCAGGCTTGGCTTCATATCTGTTATTATATCATAATAAAAATGCTTGATAGTATCAAATATTTATATATACTAGTATTTTGTTACAGCCTATCAAAGGAGGCCACATGATAGAAAAGGTAAAACATTCCGGGCTGGCGCTTGCCATACTAGCAACTGCGCAGTTCATGGTCGTGCTTGACGCGACAATTGTCAACGTAGCCCTGCCGGCAATGCAGCGGGCACTGGGCTTTAACAGCGCATCCCAGTTGCAGTGGGTGGTAACCGCTTATGCGCTTGTATTTGGCGGCTTTCTGTTGCTGGGCGGGCGGCTGGCTGATCTTTTTGGGCGGCGCAGGGTATTTTTGAGCGGTGTAGCGTTATTCGCCCTGGCTTCTTTGGCGGGCGGCTTTGCCCAATCGCCATTGCAGCTCGTTGTCTTCCGTGCGCTGCAAGGGTTGGGCGGCGCACTACTGGCGCCAGCGGCTCTCTCATTGGTTTTAACTATCTTCAGCGAAGGCACTGCCCGCAACCGGGCGTTGGGTATCTGGAGCATGGTGGCAGCTGGTGGCGGCGCAGTGGGATTAATGCTTGGCGGCTTGCTGACGCAGTATGTTGACTGGCGCTGGGTATTCTTTATTAATGTGCCTTTGGCTGCCCTTGTACTCATGATGGCGCGCATACACATACCAGCCAGTGCACCGCAGGAAAAACAACGCCTGGATATTACCGGTGCGATCACTATTACCGGCAGTCTTATGAGCTTGGTATACGGCCTGGCAAAAGCACCGACTGCCGGGTGGAGCAACACAACAACGCTGGTGTCGCTTGCGGCGGCAGTCATCCTAATGGGGGCATTCATTGTTAATGAACTGCGCGTCAGGCAACCATTAATCACCCTCAGCATTTTTAAGCGCCGCAACGTTTCCGGTGGCAGCCTTATACAGCTGCTAATGCCAGCCGCGATGTTTGGTATGTTCTTCTACCTGTCTATTTATTTACAGGAAATCCTTGGCTTCTCACCAACGCAAACAGGCGCCGCCAATATACCCTTCACTCTAGTCATCATGGTAGTGGCTGGCGTGCTGTCACGCAACATCGCTAAAGTTAACGCCAAGGCAGTGCTGGCCATAGCACCACTCTTTGCGGCCGGCGGATTGCTCTACTTCTCACGTATTCCGCTGCATGCCCATTACCTTACTGATGTCCTGCCCGGCACTATTATTATGGCAACTGGCATGGCAGCCGTGTTTGTAACCACTACGCTGGTTACCACGAGCGGCGTTTCACATAAGGAATCGGGACTTGTATCCGGCTTGCTAAACACCGGCCAGCAAGTGGGCGGCGCGATTGGACTTGCCGTACTTACGGTTGTCTCCACGGCGGTCACCAAGCATGACATAGCCGCTGCCGGAGGCAATCCTGCAGTAGCGTCCGCAGCATTAGTGCACGGATTCCATCATGGATTTATCGCAGCCGCATTGTTTGCCGTAGCCGCCAGCCTGGTGGCTGTCACTGTCCTGAAGGTCCACAAGCCAAGCTCTGCCGACCTCGCCAACGAGACCGAGGCAGAGGCCGAGGCATTAGCAGCCATACCGGGCGCATAGCCCCTAGCGCAGGCTATAGCAAAAGAGCGGTATACGTACCGCTCTTTTGCGTATCGTGCTACGGGCACTAGTCGTTCTGATGACTGTGCTCGCCGCCGCGACGCTTTGCTTCGGTTGGCTGAGCTTCGGCGCCCTTCTTGCCTTCCTTGCTGGCACGCTCGTGGTCCTTGGCGAAGTTACCACCACTTGCCTTGCCGCCCATGCTAGCGATCTCACGCTGCTTATCTGAGTCCATTGAAGCGAAACCGCGATTGCTTGTGTTGTCTGCCATAGTCATTCCTCCTTATTGCTTAGGTTGACATGCTCTATAGTAACCAATGCTGATATATGATGCCGTAAACTTTTACGCCTTATTGCTGTGGGCTAATTTATAGTAAAGCAGTGCTAACCAACTGATATATAGTGACACTGCCAAAAGATAAGATATTATTAATTAAAGTATTTTCATAAATAAGAGAGATCGTACATGCAACACGCCGCAGCTCACCATGCAGCTAAATTTAGCCCTAAACAGAAAAAAATCGCCCTCCTCATTGTTGCCTTTGCATTCGTAATGGACCTACTGGACTCTACGATTGTTAACGTAGCCATTCCCTCCATCCAGGCCAACCTCGGTGCCAGTTACGCCACCATTCAGTGGCTGATTGCCGGCTACGCGTTAACCTTCGCTCTGCTCCTTATTACCGGCGGCCGTATGGGCGACGTATTTGGGTACAAAAAAATATTCCTGGTGGGAGTTGCCGGCTTTACGGTAGCCTCACTGCTGACCGGTATCGCGCCCAATCCTGGCTTCCTGGTCGCCGCGCGCTTGTTTCAGGGTGCGATGGCAGCATTGATGGTGCCGCAAGTGATGTCGCTAATGCAGGTTATGTATAAGCCCGAAGAGCGTACACAGGTAATGGGGCTATTCGGTATGCTCGGCGGACTAGCGGCTTCGCTGGGGCCGATCATCGGTGGACTGCTTATTAAGGCCAACATCTTCGGCTGGGACTGGCGGCCGATATTTCTTATCAACCTGCCGGTAGGTGTCTTTGCGTTTATCGCGGGCAGCAAATTTTTGCCGGATGGCAAATCCGAGCACCCGTTACGTCTGGATATCAAAGGTACGTTTTTGATTGTTATTGCCCTCAGCCTGCTTGTATTCCCCCTTATTGAAGGCCGTGACCTTGACTGGCCGGTGTGGTCGTTGCTGATGATTGCCGCCGCCATTCCAGCCCTGTGGTTGTTCGGATGGTACGAAAGCGTCAAACACAAACGTGATAAATCAGCACTGATAGTACCATCGCTCTTTCATAAGCGGACGTTCGTGAGCGGCCTGATATTGAACGTTATATTAGAGTCGGCGATGATCGGCTACTTCCTGACTGCAACGCTCATACTGCAGATCGGCCTGGGCTACAGCCCTATTAAGGCCGCTTTAACCGGCATTGCGACAGCTGCCGGCATGACGGTGAGCTTCACGTTATTCGGCAACCGGCTAATCGCTAAGTATGGACGAAACGTTATTACTATCGGCTGTATGCTGTTTGCCGCCGGGCTGATTACTACCGTTTGGGTTATTACTCATTACGGTTTCGGTACCCACCCGTGGCAATTCTTGCCTGGCTTCTTCCTAACTGGTATGGGGCTGGCGCTTATTATGGCACCGATCTTCTCGGCAGCACTCCAGGACGTTGACCCGTCACATGCCGGTTCGGCATCAGGTATTCTGAATGCTGTCCAGCTGTCTCTTATACACATCTGACGCTGCCGACGATAAGG
>JARIHB010000092.1 GCA_029288515.1 Candidatus Saccharimonadota bacterium
GACCCGGACGAGCCGATCGCCTCAATACATGCCGACCACTACGTACGTGATAATAGAGGGTTCGTGCAGAGCTTTAGGCTTGCCGACCGCGTAAGCCGCAAACACGGCCGTCTTGTGCTGGTTGGCGTTGAGCCCGACCACGCGGCGACTGGCTTTGGATATATCCAAAAAGGTGACGCCCTGCAGGCAGACTCATTTGTGTACAATGTACAGTCCTTTAAGGAAAAACCTGACCTAGCCACTGCTCAGCGCTATCTGCGCAGCGGTGATTATGTGTGGAACTGCGGGTATTTCGTTGGTTCGTTGAATACGTTTAAAAAGGCTATGGAAACGCACGCACCGGATATGTATGCCAATTATCAGAAATTGGTTGACGCTTCGGCTGATGTCTACGAAAAAACCTACCTCAGTTTTGAAAGCATTGCCATTGACATTGCGCTTATAGAAAAAGTACCGGACCTGTTAGTTGTACCCGCTTCATTTGACTGGATGGACCTGGGCTCGTTCAGCGACCTCTATAAAGCCGCTATCGAACAGGACGAAAACGGCAACCACGTGGAAGGCAACGTTGAAGTGGAAGAGGTAGAAAATTCGTTTATCAATAACCTCGAAGATAAGCCCGTTGCGGTCATTGGCCTGGACAACGTAGTCGTTGTCAACACACCCAGCGGTATCCTGGTGGCCCGTAAGGATATGTCGCAGAAAGTTGGCGATGTCAGCAAACGTTTTACGCAAAAGAAATAAGGAGTATATATGCGCCGTACAGTAATCGCTTTTGATCTTGACGGTACCCTTGCGCCCAGCAAATCACTATTACCGGACCGTATGGCTGAGCTGCTGGACCGTTTACTCGAGGAATACCACGTCTGCGTTATCTCGGGCGGTAAATTCGGTCAGTTTGAAAAGCAGCTGTTATCTAATCTCAAGACGGGGCCGGCCAACTTAGAGCGTTTGCACCTGATGCCGACCTGCGGCACCCGCTATTACCGCTACCGTATTGCGGATGAGAAATGGGAAAAGGTGTATGCCGAAGACTTTACAGAGGCACAGAAGAAAGAGATTGTCGACGTGCTTAAAAAGGTCGTAAAAGACCTTGGGTATGAAGAAAAAGAAGTATATGGCGAAATTATCGAAGACCGCGGCAGCCAAATTTCATGGTCAGCGCTTGGTCAGGACATTATTGACGTATTAGGCGAAGAAGGCTTGCATCGCAAAGAGACGTGGGACCGGGATAATAAAAAGAAAGCTAAGATACGCGATGCCGCCGCCGAACTGCTTCCCGATTTTGAAGTCCGCTCTGGCGGTCTAACGACAATCGACATTACCCGTCCGGGCATCGATAAAGCATATGGCATGCAAAAGCTCATGGACATGCTTGAGATCAGTAAGGAGGACATCTTCTTTATGGGTGACCGCATCAAAGAAGGCGGCAATGATTATCCAGTGAAGGCGATGGGGATTGATTGTTTAGAAATAAGCGATTGGAAAGAGACGGCACTGGCTGTCGAAGCCATTATCCACGTTTCCTAAGGCCGGTACGCAGCAGACACATACCTTGCTGGTGAGGCGCCCTCCGCGCGGCGCGCCCAAAAGAAAAGGCCCTACATTAGGGCTTTTCTTTTGGGTTTCCGGCTTCGGAAACCTTCACCAGCAAGATATGTGTCTGCTATTCTACTGTTACAGACTTGGCTAAGTTGCGCGGCCGGTCAACATTGTACCCCTTGGCTGTGGCAACGTAGTACGAGAACAGCTGCATAACGATTGCTTGCAGGATTGGCTCAGTTTGTTCGAGGGTGGCCGGTATGTAGATGGCGTCGTCGGCGTGCTGTGCAACAGCTTTGGTGCCCTCGGTGGTGACTGCTACGATTTTGCCTTTACGGGCGCGAATCTCTTGCATGTTGGAGATTGTCTTTTCCAACAGCGGGCCGTCGCCGGCTAATGCGAATGTGGGGAAGTTTTCGTCGATCATAGCCAATGGGCCGTGCTTCATCTCACCGGCGGCGTATCCTTCGGCATGGATGTAGCTTACCTCTTTCAGCTTTAATGCGCCCTCAAGTGCTACAGGGTAGGCGTACCGGCGGCCGATGAATAGAAAGTCGCGGTAGTTCTTGTACTTTTCGGCAATGGCTTTAATGGTATCGGCTTGCTTTAGGACGGCTTCGGCCTTGGCGGGTAAGGCCTCAATTTCGGCGAGCATGGGTTTGTAGAGCGCATGTCCTTCTTTGGCCAGATTTAATGCGATCTGCGTAAGGACCATCACCTGGGCAATAAACGCTTTGGTGGAGGCGACGGCCTGTTCTGGGCCAGCGTGACAATATACGCCAGCGTCGGTCATACGGGCAATGGTTGAGCCCACGGCGTTCACGATGCCCAGGCGCAGTACGCCGTAGTCTTCCACCTTCTTCAAGGCCGCAATAGTGTCGGCGGTTTCGCCGGACTGTGAAATGGCAAGCAGAGCAGTACTACGGCAGAACGGCTCATCACGGTACTTAAATTCGCTGGCTAGTTGTACCTCTACTGGAATACCGGCGATTTCTTCAAGCAGGTATTCACCCACTAGCCCGGCGTAATACGACGTGCCGCAGGCAACAATAACGATGCGGTCAACGTGGCTCAATTGGGTGGTGACGCTTTCGAGGCCGCCCAGCTTTACAGTATTAGTGTCGGCATTCACCCGGCCGAGTGACGCCAGACGAATGGTCTGGGGCGCCTCGTAGATTTCTTTAAGCATGAAGTGCGGGTAGTCGCCGAGGTCGGCTTGGTTGATGTCAAAGTCTAGGGTCTCGGTTTCGCGCAGCACTTTTTTGTCGTGCATCAGATCAGTAATGGTGCACTTGCCGGCCTCAACAATGACCATTTCGTTGTCTTGGACGTATATAACTTTTTTGGTGTGCTGCAGGATTGCTGACGGGTCGGAGGCAACAATGCATTCGTCCTTACCTACGCCAATAACCATGGGGCTGGACAGACGGGCGGCAAATAACTTGCCTGGCTCGTGGGTGGTCATGGCTACTATGGCGTAGGCACCACGGACCTCTTTAAGGGCTTTGGTGAAGGCTTCCTCAAAACTTTTACTTTGCTTATAGTAATGGTCAATAAGGTGGGCCATAACCTCGGTGTCGGTGTCTGACACGAATTGAGCACCCTCTTTTATGAGCCATTCCTTTAGCTCGGCGTAGTTTTCGATAATACCGTTATGAACGACAAAAATAGACTCATCACTGTTAGCGTGCGGGTGAGCATTAAGGACTGATGGCCCGCCGTGGGTTGCCCAGCGCGTATGGCCGATGGCGGCCGGCGCATCACCTGGATCGTCGGCTAGCAGAAGCTTCTCTACGCCATCAACGCGACCTACTTGCTTAAATAAGTGAGCAGTTCCTTTTTTATCCAAGAGAGCAATCCCCGCGGAGTCATAACCGCGATACTCAAGCGCTTTCAAACCGGCGAGTACAATATCGGCGCCGTCCCGATTTCCGATGTAACCAACTATTCCACACATGGTCTCGAATGTATCGCTGACAGAGTAAGATGTCAACTTTTTAATGACAATGTGTCAATAAATTGTTGCATTTTTTGTTTGAATACCTGGGGAGAAAATGATTTGGCTGCATGACGAATGTCATCATATTTTAACTTTTTGTTCGAGAACTGTTTAAGCGCTTTAACAAGTGAATCGACGGTTTGCTCTTCAAAAAAGAAGCCTGTCTTGCCGTCGCGTACATAATCAAGGGCGCCACCGGCTTTATAGGCGATCACCGGTGTACCGGCCGCCAGAGCTTCGATAGGAGTAATGCCAAAGTCGTCATAACTGGCGAAAATAAAGGACTCCGCGCCAGCCAAGTACCGGGGGGCATCCTTGTCTGGCACATACCCGGCAATGGTGACTGTCGGGCCGGCCATACGTTTCAGTCGCTCGTACTCCGGCCCCCTGCCCATGACGGTAAGTGGCAGGTTAAGCTGGGTGCAGGCTGCAACGGCAATGTCCACATGTTTAGCCGGTACCAGCCTGCCGAGCGTTACAAAACCATGTCGTTTAGTTGTTTTGGTATGCGCGAAGCGGTCAATGTCTACCGGGGGGTGGATAACGGTAGCCTCCCGGCCGTAGTATTGCTGGATGTCATCCTTAATATGGTTGGAATTGGCAATGAAGTGGTCTACGCGTTGGGCGGCGCGATAGTCCCATGCACGCAGCGGTTTTACGAACAGGCGCAAGCCAAGACGGGCGAGCGCTGTCTCTTATACACATCTGACGCTGCCGACGATAAGG
>JARIHB010000155.1 GCA_029288515.1 Candidatus Saccharimonadota bacterium
CATCAGTAACGCCCTGAATAGCCAGTCCCACCACGTCTGGAAATACTTCTCAGTATTCGGTAAACACCACAACGCAAACGCCACCGGACTGAATATAGTCAGCGCCATATACAAGGCTTGGAGGATGATGAGGGTGACGAAGGTGACGAGGAGAGCCATAAATACAGGCAGCACTACAAACACCAGCAACAACGGCAAGACAGTCATTAAGAACCCACTAGTAATAAGGAAGGTAACCATGGCCCCTAGCGTTACGGCAATCCCTGTAATTGCAAACGCCTGCCCGTTAGTAGGGTTGAATTTGAACTGCCCGGTTTGTACGAGCGGTGACGTTATAATGTCGGCGATACCACCCCCTATAACGTTTGATAAATCGATAGCAAACGCCACGATATATATAGACGTATTAATAAGTATCGCTGCAATAAGGATGCGGGGTAACATCTTTTTAGCGGTGTATGCCTGGAATACACCTCCACCGTAGGCTTGGCTAATAACAGCCACAAGCAACAGTAAGACCAATATGATGTCCGCATACACTCGTACCGTTGACCATACTTGATACACCGTACCGGTGGCCTTGTCATCCGGGTTAAGACCTACGGGGCTGGGTCGAAGGAACGGCACGATAATATTCAGCATTATCCAGTCTGAGAAATCAGCCAAGCCGTTATATATCGGGCACAATAACCACGACAGCGCGCTGCTGCTTGCTTCACAAACCGGTTTTTCTTCGTCGTCGGTGCCACCTAGTATGACGTTTGCCGCATCTTCGCCGTGCAAATCGATGGTAATTGTTTCGGTGGTGCCCGCTACCTTTTCATAGTCACGACACACGCTCGTACCGCTCACACATACCTGATATTTGCCGGGGTCCAGATTAGTAAAACTGCCTGTTAGCTTGAAGGTAAAATTAACCGTAATCAATCCGCCGGACTGCTCTTCGGCGGGCGTGGGTGTATATGACTGTGTATCAGTTGTTGCCGACTGTTTCTCAACGCCGTTCTGCTTTAGGATGATTACCGCCGGGCCGACGGTTCGTGCTTCTGCTGGGCCCGACCAGTGGAGCAGCAATATTACGTTCAACCCCCGCTGGCCTAAATCTTCGCCGACATTGAAGCTCACTTGTTTGTATTTTACTTTTGTGAAATTAGTACACTCCTGGGTAATCGCATCAAAACATATCTTGTAGTTGCCGGGATCCAGATTTTCAAACGTCGTCTGATAGAACGCCGCCTGGGCGTCGGTCTCGGTGCCGTCGTTTACGTTATCGTTCTGTTTGTTTACGTTACGGTTAACCGTATGGCCATCAGGGTATGTCAGCGTGAACTCTACCGCATCCGGCGATTCACCATACGGGTCCGGTGAGTTAAGGCGTATAACCGCTGTCCGCATGGCAGCAGTCTCGGGCTCATCACCGGGCGCTGGTCGTGCGTTCTGGATAGTAATTGCTCCGAGTATGCTTTGGATAAGGTCAGCCTTACATTGATTTGGTAACGGCGTGCCGCCAGTACCCTCTGGGAAAAGAACGTTACCGCTCGTGCCGCCAGGCTGTAGCAGGATACTTATCTTAAAACTACATCCACTGCTGTGCTGCAGTGTGCCGCCTACACTCAGGCCACCCGGCTGGCCGGTCAGCCTTTGTTCGCCGGGCGCCAATATACCGCCCGAAACGGTCATTTCCGTGTTGCTTGTCCATTTGTATACCTCCCCACTGGCGGCCGACGCTTTCGTAGGGGGCAGTGCCGATATAAGCGTTATTGCACCAAACAAAAATGCCAACGTTGCAAACGCGAGCCGCTTCAAGGAACGTTTCATTTCACGAGCCCTGTATCGGCGACCTTCCAACTCTCGCCGTCCTGTACCAATACAAGCTCGAATAGTCCGGTGCCGCCTTTAGTTTTAAGCTCGTACCGCAGGCGTACGGCCTGATCATTTTTACTGTATAAATGGCTGGGGTCAGGCACGCTGTCCTTTTTCTGCAGCTTCGGCTGGCCGCCACTGTAGTCCTGGAATACGTATACAACCCAAGTATTCCATTCGCCTTCCGATAGTTGCTTCTTGGCGTGATCGTTAAACATGGCATATGTCTGGCTGCCATCTTTTTGGGTGAGCAATTCCATAAAATGCGCACCGGATGTCTCGGGCCGCTGCTCGACGCCGTGCTGATAGTTTCTGTACACGATGCCGCCGACAATAAGCGCCACTGCGAGTAATGCCAGTACTACAAATTTCGCGCTGAAAATGCCACCTTTAAACCGACCGTCTTGCATGCGCAGGGTTCCTCGCTCTATGCAATAATTGTAACAAAAATCATACAGAAAAGATAAAATTCTTACGCAATTCTTGACTCGACCTTTTCATGCCGTTTGAGAACAGGTATTATGAGGGCATAATCCAATACATATGAACATTCTCATTCGTTTGAAAACATACCTTTTCACAACCCGTGCACTTGTTATAGCAGCGTGTGTGTTTGCCCTGACTGGCTTTGCGCTATCTACCTTCAGCGCAACCGCCTCTGCGTCCATACAGACGCCGGTATCAAAGACCGGCTATCAATGTGGCAGCGGTAACAATAAAGTAGGTGTCAGTATTAATATCGGATGTGAAGGCGAAAAATGTAAAACAAGCAATAAAGATGGCTGTAGCGCCCTGCTTGATGCCCTGTTTGCCATTATTCGTTTCCTGTCCGCCGGCATCGGAATAGTAGTGATTGGTTCGGTCGTTTTTGCCGGCATACAGTATTCGGCGGCGCGTGATGATCCAGGTGCTGTTGGCAAAGCCAAGGAGCGTCTGACAAATTCAGGCTATGCACTGCTGATGTATATCTTCGCCTATGCTATATTAAACTTTGTAATCCCCGGCGGATTCTTTAAGTAGTAGATAGTATGTTGCATTTTGTATACCACTTTGCCGCAGCCTGTACGCCCAAAGGGGGCGGTTTCTTGGGTTTTCCTACGTGGTACAAATATCTGAGCGGCGTGTCATCAGCGAATGGCCAGGGCAACGCTAATGTCTGCCTGCCTAAGGTGAGTGCGTTGAGCGACGTTTGGCTGATCGTAGCCGCGCTTATAGAGATCCTATTGCGTGTTGCCGGCCTGGCTGCCATCATATTTGTTATTTATGGCGGCGTACAGTATGTGACCAGCCAGGGTGAGCCCGACAAAGCTCACAAGGCAAAAACTACCCTGCTCAATGCCCTTATCGGTCTTGTCATATCTATCAGCGCCACCATTTTGGTGACGTTTATTGCCGGGAGGTTTAAGTAGGTATGGGCATGCAGGCGGTTTTCCATACGCTGGCCGACGCCAAAGTCGAATGCTTGCAGGGCGGCGGTGGCTGCAGTACTGGTTTACCAACTGTTCAGGCGTCGGACGCAAACCTTACGGCATTGATGCAATTAGTGTTCGGTATTATTGGCGCCGTAGCGATCATCGTTATTATTATCGGCGCTCTTAATATGTCAATGGCCGAGGGTGACGCCGGTAAGGTGGCAAAAGCCCGTCAGACAGTCATCTTCGCGCTGGTCGGTCTGGCGATAGCAGTCAGCGCCGAAGCTATAATCGCTTTCACGGTAAAGAATATATGATCAAGAAGTTGCTTATTTCATTAGCTACGATAACTGCGTTGTTAGCTCCCGCTGCGGCCCTGCAGCCGGCGTACGCTGTCGACGTGCTGGGTAACGATGGCTCGGCATGCAAAAACTCAGACGCTACCAGCAAACCTGCTATATGTAAAGACAACAGCACCAATGCTTCTAACCCAATCTACGGCAAGGATGGCATACTCACCGCCGTCATAAACATTCTGGCTAAGATCGTGGGCGTTGTATCTGTTATTATTATTGTGATCGCCGGTGTTCGTATGATCCTCGCCCAAGACCCCAACGCCTCATCGAATGCGCGGCGCGGCGTCATTTCGGCTGTAGTAGGCCTCGTTATTGCACTTCTTGCTCAGGCGCTTGTATCATTTGTATTATCTAAGCTATAGGAGAACGTATGGTAAAGAAGATTGTTGTAATGGTTGCAGTACTCGCTTCACTGCTATCACCGTTTGCATTCTCCCCTGCGTATGCCGCGGCAGATGCTTTTAACTCGTCTGAGGCGAAAAACCAAGCCTGCGCCGGTATTAACGGCTGCACCAGCTCAAAGTCAATTAATACCATTATAAATGCGGCCTTGAACATCCTGAGCGTTATCGCCGGTATTGCCGCAGTCATTATGGTGATTATTTCAGGATTCAAATATATTACATCCGGCGGCGATGCCGGAAAAATTGGCAGCGCGAAAAATACACTCGTGTATGCAATTATCGGCATCATTATTGTTGCCATGTCACAGTTTATAGCTCAATTTGTTATCGCAAAGGTAACCGGCCAGAAGCCAAAGGCAGCGATTATTAGGATGTGGCAGTAGGAGGAGCCAATAAAATTGAAACTCGCTAGCCCGTGTGCTATAAAATAAACAAAACTCTAAGAAAGGAACGAAAATGTTATCAACATTACGTAAAAAAATTACGGCAATCGTAAGCAGTCTTGTAATTGCTGCGATTCCAGTTGCCGCCCCTGTAGCGGTATATGCTGCAAGTGACATTCAGAACAATTTGCAGTGTGGTACTACACTGACAGTAGAAGGCCAAGGAGGCTGTGGCGACGCTATTAATACCGGTACTACGACGATTAGCGACACAATCAAGAAGATCGTTAACATCTTTTCTGCCATTATCGGTATCGTGGCTGTTATCATGATTATCTACGGTGGCTTTAAATACATTAGCTCCGGTGGTGATTCTGGTAATGTTACCGCTGCTAAGAACACGATTATCTACGCCGTTATCGGTCTGATCATCGTTGCTATGGCGCAGTTCATCGTCCAGTTCGTACTGGGTCGGCTCGTTCCGCAGACCTAGGATATTTCATCTGCATAAAAAACCGTCCATTTACGGGCGGTTTTTTATTGCGGGTGTACAGAAGCTTTAGGAGTGAAACCCCATATATAAAAGCGCTCTGCCCATAGAGCGCTTTTATATATGGTTGCCTGTTAGCGACTTTTGTGCGGCCTGCTTACAAGACTTGAATTTTCTTAACCGTGTCCTGCTTCACCTTAGCAAAGCTGATAGTAAGAACGCCGTCTTTCAGGACAGCTTCAATCTCTTCTTCCTTTACTGGCACCGGCAACGCAATGCTGCGTGAAAATTCGCCCCAGTAACATTCTTGGACAAAGTAGTTCTCTACGTCGTCTTCGTTACCGGCAGACAAAGTGCCGCGGATACTTAGGGTGTTATCAGCAATACTGACATCAAGGTCGTGCTTGTTAACACCAGCAGTACGAGCCTTTACGACAAGCCGCTCTT
>JARIHB010000122.1 GCA_029288515.1 Candidatus Saccharimonadota bacterium
GTATAGCATCATTCCTGCCAAACTGGAGGCCGGATTGTATCGCACTGCCGAAGAGACCGGGTTGGCGGTGTATCGCGCCTTGGGATGCAGCGGCATGGCTCGCGTTGACATGCTGATTGACAGTAAGGCACAGAAAGTATACTTCAACGAGGTAAATCCACTGCCAGGCAGCCTGTACGCCCATAACTGGCGTCAGAAGGGGGTCAGTAATGTGGCGCTCGTCACAAAAATGGTTGAGCTGGCTGAGGCTCGTTTCCGCGACCGGCAGCAGTTGGAGACAGTGTTTGCTACTAATTTTTTAAAGCAATTCTAAGCCTATGAAGCGAAAAATTTCGGCCGCGTACCATACGGCCTACAAGCCGCAATTTTTTGTCATCGTGGCAGCACTAGTTGTGCTGCTGGTGGGTGCTTGGTGGCCAGCTGGCGGTTCGGTAGAATTAGGAGATCGCACGCAGCACACCTCGACGCCTGGACAAAACCGCCCGCCACTGCCGCTTCGTCCGCCCTTGCCTCCGGTTGATTGTGCGCAGGAAGCGTGCCTGGCTCTTACCTTTGATGACGGTCCAAGCTCTCAGGTAACGCCGCAAATATTAGATATATTGGCAAAGCATCATGTGCAGGCGACGTTCTTTATTGTGGGTTCGCATGTGGCCGGTAACGAAGAGTTGCTGCGCCGTATGTACCGCGACGGCCACGAAATTGGCAATCACTCATGGAGCCACCCAGATTTTACAACGATTACGGCTGCGCAGCTGGATATGCAAGTTGCCAAAGCCCAACAGGCGATCGTACGCGCTGGCGTACCCGCCCCTACCCTGTTCCGCCCGCCGTACGGCGCTGTTAACGCGGTGGTACGCGCCCATGTGCCCATGACGTTGGCGATGTGGAACGTTGACCCTGAGGATTGGCGGCAGAAGACCGGCAAAGAGGTAGTCGAAAGGGTGGAGGCTGGTATTAAGCCGGGCAGAGTGGTGGATATGCACGATGTGCACCAGCCGACAGCAGATGGCCTCGACCAGTTGCTTACCGATCTTACAAATGCCAACTACAAACTGGTAACGTTCAGCCAGCTGTTTAATCTGGCGCCCGGGCAGCGTGGCCTTTTTTATGGCCGGTGATATGTGGTATAATACCACTCATTATGAGTCGTACGACCGCCCTGCCTCGTCTCGTCCTCCTCGCCCGCTAGGGGCGCATATTTTGTATTCGGTTATAATTTCAGTAAATCCCACGAGGAGTTTTTAAGTGAAACGGTACAACCCTAAAGAAATTGAGCCCAAGTGGCAGCAGCAGTGGCTGGACAGTAAAATTTATGAAGCGTCCGACCAATCCGACAAACCTAAAAAGTATATTATGGAATACTTTCCGTACCCTAGCGGGGCGGCGATGCACGTCGGGCATGTGCGTAACTATACCATCGGTGATGCTATCAGCCGGTACAGTCGTATGCGCGGCTTTAATGTGCTGCATCCCATGGGCTGGGACGCTTTCGGCCTGCCCGCCGAGAACTACGCCATTAAGACCGGCATTTCCCCTAAAGAAGCCATCAAGGTTAACACTACCAGGTTCAAACAACAGTTATCCCAGATGGGCTTTGGGTACGACTGGAGCCGCGAATTTGCCAGCTCCGACCCTGAGTACTACCGTTGGACGCAGTGGTTTTTCCTGCTGCTGTTCAAACGCGGTCTAGCTTATCAGAAGGATAGCCTGCAGTGGTGGTGCCCGGTTGACAAGACGGTGCTGGCCAACGAACAAGTAGAAGAAGGCAAGTGTTGGCGCTGCGGCAGTGCTGTTGAGAAGAAAGCCCTGAAGCAATGGTTTTTTAAGATTACCGAATACGCCGACCGCCTGGAGAAAGATCTGGATGACGTTGACTGGCCCGATGGCATTAAGAACATGCAGCGCAACTGGATTGGGCACAAGACCGGCATTAATGTGACCTACAAAGTTGCGGACGCCAGGACTGACGAGGAGATTACGGTATTTACGACGCGCCCCGATACCAACTACGGTGCAACCTTTGTAGTGCTGGCACCGGAACATCCCTTTGTGCAGAAGGTGATGAGCCAGGAAATTGTGCCCAAGGACGGGCCAAGCCACTGGCAGGCCGTACAACACTATGTACAGAAGGCATTAGCTAAGAGCGATATCGAGCGCCAGGAAGAGGGGCGGCTGAAGACCGGCGCCTTTACGGGTTTGCACATCATCAACCCGCTCAACAATAAGAAGCTGCCGGTGTGGGTCTCCGACTTCGTACTGGCAAACTTCGGTACCGGTGCGGTTGTCGGCGTGCCTGGCCATGATATGCGCGACTTCCAGTTTGCCAAGCAGTTCGACATCCCGATTGAACGTGTGGTTGTCGGCCCTGACGGCGATGCCGATCCTATTGAGCGCCCCGAGCAGGTGCAGGAGAAGGCTGGCTCAATGGTCAACTCCGGACCGCTGGACGGCATGGACATTCAGGACGCTATCGAAAAAATGAAAGACCTTATGGAGGAGAAGGGTATGGGGACACGCACCCATACTTACCGCATCCGCGATTGGCTAATTTCCCGCCAGCGTTACTGGGGCGCGCCTATTCCTATCATCCATTGCGAAAAGGACGGTCCGGTGGCTGTGCCGGAAGACCAGTTGCCGGTGACATTGCCTGATCTGGCCAGCTTTGAACCGTCTGGTGACGGCCGCAGTCCGTTGGCGCGCGTGCCGGAGTTTGTGAATACAACCTGCCCGAAGTGCGGCGGCTCCGCCACCCGTGAAACTGACACTATGGACGGCTTTGCCTGTTCCAGCTGGTACTTCCTGCGTTTCGCCGATCCGCACAACAATGATGCGCCCTTCAGCGACGAGAAGATTGCATACTGGCTGCCTGTGGACGACTACATCGGCGGCGCCGAGCACGCTGTGATGCATCTATTGTATGCTCGCATGTGGACGAAGGTGATGCAAGATGAAGGTCTTATTAGTTTCGGTGAGCCCTTCAAGAAGCTGCGCAACCAGGGTATGATTTTAGCTCCTGACGGCTCCAAGATGAGTAAATCAAAAGGCAACACCATTGAACCGGACGGCCTGATTGAGCAGGGCTACGGCGCCGACTCGATCCGTGTAATGGAACTGTTCATCGGTCCATGGACCCAATCGGCAGCCTGGAGCGTGGAAGGTATGGGCGGTAGTTTCCGCTTCCTGCAGCGTGTGTGGGCGTTGGTTCAAGAAATCATAGCCGTGCCCGAAGGTGAGGACAAGGCCGACACCTCCGAAATCAAACGCATCATCCACCGTACCACTAAGAAAGTCACTGATGACCTGGAAGGCATGAGCTTTAACACGTCAATCGCTGCAATGATGGAAGCCCTCAACGGCCTATACGCGGCCAAGAACGCTCTTCCAGTGACAGACGCATCTGCTACGTGGCGCGCGACCGGACAAACGTTGCTGCAACTGCTGGCACCCTTTGCCCCGCACATAACCGACGAGTTGTGGTATCAGATGGGGTACAAGGATTCGATTCATATAAGCCAGTGGCCGACGTACGACGAACAATATCTGGTGAGCGATACCATGATAATCGCCGTGCAGGTAAACGGCAAAGTCCGCGGCGAAATCTCTGTGCCGGCTGACACCGCACAGGATGCTATTGTTGCGGCCGCTCAGGCTAATGAGCGTGTTGCCGCACATGTGGCGGGCAAAGAGATCCGCAAGACCATCTATGTGCCGGGCAAACTGGTGAGTATTGTGGTGTAACTTTCTGTAACAAAACAAGCATAAGTCAATAGCGCGAGTTTGCACCGAGCGTGCTAATCTTAAGAAGATATGAAGCATGTGGTGGGCAACACACGGCAAGGCGATATACATGTATCACTCGATGAGCATGATGTGATCGTATGCGTTATGCGCGGCAATATAACCGGCCGGCTGGTAACGAAGAGTCTGGAGCAGACCAAAGCATACGCCGATAAACTTAAGGCACACGGACGTTCGGCGTATCTGTTTATTGATGCGACGCAGGTTACTGGCCAGGATTCACAGGCCCGCAGCTTGGCAAAAACGCTTCATGACCTGGGCCTGGCTAAAATTGCCATCTACAACCGCAGCGTGCCGCTTGGCATAATCATTCAGTACCTCATACGTGCCGGCGGCATGGCAGCCTATGCGCAAGTATTCCGCCGAAAGTCTGCCGCTATGCAGTGGCTGCTGTATGGCTACAGAGCTGCCAGGCGGCAGGATTTTACGCTGCGGTTGTGCGTTGCAGCAATCGTTATACTGCTCGCTGGCGGCGCACTAGTGGGGTGGGCGCACGGTAATCACACGCTGACTGCGGTCTTCCCCGGCCTTAAGCCGCTCAATCCGGTAGTAGCGCTCCTATTGCTGCTGCAGGGCATCTCATTGGTGATTGTCACTCAGGTTGATCGGCTGACGCGGTGGCGTATAGCTGTAGTGGGTGGCATTGCGGGGATAAGTGCGTTATTCGGCTGTCTGGTTATGATGCATATCGGATTAGGCATTACTGTCAACGCTGACAGTTGGCTATTTAGGCACGCTCTGGAGCCGGGCGCACTGGGTGGCTATACGCCGTTCCGTACGGCGGCGCTGCTTATTCTGATCGCCAGTATGCAGTTTGCTATCCTGAGCGGTCAACGGTACCGATGGCAACGCGCTATCTTTCATGTCGCTTCGATACTGTTGTTGGGTACGGCGTTTCTATCGATTATAGGTTATGGTTTTGGAACACATGATCAGTACAACAGCGTGTTCCTTGTGCCAATGGCCCTGCAGATGGCTATCAGCGCGCTGTTGATTGCTATTGCCCTGCAAACAGTGGCGGTACAAGGGCCGCTTTTTGCCCGGGGCTGGACGATGTTTATTAAATATAGCCAATCATGGGCCATATTCTTGATCATAGTGCTTATAACCGGCATTGCCTGGAGCCAAAGTATGCAGAACCATCGCCAGGCCCGGCAAAACGTCATATACCAGGAGTTGCAGCGAACGCAGGAGAATATCAACAGCCGGGTAAACGGGTATGTAAGCGCGCTCCGGGGCTATCGTTCTTTCTTTGAAGCAAGTGATTTTATAACACCTGCCGAATATCATACATACTTTGCCTCTTCTGACCTCAGTACACATTACCCTGGCTTCAATGCCATTAGTTTTACGCGGGCGGTGCCGGCTAATGAGCGTCAGTCGTTTACGGCGAGTATGCGTCAGCAGGCCAGTACCGAATTCCCGCAATTGACGCAGTTTGCGATATATCCTGCCAGTACGCAGCCGGTATCGTATCCGGTTACCTACTGGCAGCCGGCGGTGGCGGGAACGACTTCGTATGGATTTGACTTAGCGACAAGCGAGGAACGACGTGCAGCATTAGAGCGGGCGCGCGATACCGGCGATGTAGCCGCAACCGGGACTATCGATTTAAACGCTTCACGCGCTGATAACAGCCTGCCGGCACGCCCCGGTTTTTTCATTACCATACCGGTATATAGCACAGTGGCCAGTAAACGTTCGTCGATACCCGCGAGCACTGCCGAGCGCCGGCAGACCATTTACGGCTTCGTGAATGCTGTATTTGAAGATCAAAAATTATTCGCTGACATATTTAACGGCACCCGCCAAACGGGCATTGAGTACACAGTCAGCAACGCAAAAACGAGCGATGTATTGTATACGTACAGCAATCGTAACCGGCAACCATTACAGCGCCAAACGTATACGGGCACGCTTGCGGTAGCTGGCCAGGTGTGGCAGCTGGGATTGCGGACAACGACCGATTTCGGTAATAGCAACACCGGCCGGTATGCGCCGTATGTGCTGCTGGCCGGTGGTTTTGTGGTAGCACTGCTTGCGTCGGCGTTAAGTGTAACGCAGGTACATCGCAAGGAGCGCGCCGTTACCTTAGCGGCAGACATGACCGAGGACCTGCATCACGAGCGCGATGCTGCAGTCACCTTGCGGCAAAAAGACGAAGCTATATTGTCAAGTATCGGCGACGCCGTATTTGCTATTGGCACGAGCGGCACCGTTATGTTATTTAACCGCGCCGCCGAAAATATAACCGGCATTGATGAATCCGAAGCACTCGGACGGCATTATAAAGAATTATTCCGCTTTACACGCGAGAAAGATGGCCGGATTGCCGACGACTTTATTCAGTCAGCGCTCTCTGGTAAGCAGTCCACTATGGATGCTGGTACTATGCTGGAGCGTGCTGACGGCGTGCGGGTGCCAGTGGCTGATAGCGCTGCGCCTATTATTACAGGGGAAGGTGCGGTAGGAGGCGTCGTGGTAGTCTTCCGTGATGTAACTCGAGAGAAAGAACTGGACCGTTTAAAGAATGAGTTTGTCTCTATGGCGTCACATGAGCTACGCACTCCTATGGGGGCTATCCGGGCGTTCGTGTCGATGATATTGGCAGGCGATTACGGGCCGGTCAACAAAAATCTCGTGGAACCGCTCACCGACATACGCGCCTCCACAATGCGGCTCGTAAACCTGGTAAACGATCTGCTAAATGTATCACGTATTGAGGCCGGCCGCATGAAGTTTAACCTGCATGATATGCAGATTGAAAAGGTAGTGAGGCGCGCAGTGGAAGACCTCCAGCCGCTGGCTAAAGAACGTGGCATCAGCCTTACGGCAACGCTGCCAAAGCTGCCTGCGGTGCAGATTGATGCCGACAAAGTAGCTCAGGTACTGACGAATTTATTAGGCAATGCCTTGAAGTTTACCGATAAAGGCAGTATCAGTGTTATTGCAGCCCCTCATAAACGCGGCGTGCAGATTAGTGTTATTGATACGGGCACGGGTATTGGTAAAGAAGACCAGGCAAAACTGTTTGGCAAATTTGAACAGGTAACATCGGTGCAGGAAGGCCGGCCGGCGGGCACTGGTCTGGGACTGTACATCTCACGCGAGATTATTCGCCGTATGGGCGGTGAGCTGTGGATTGAGACCTCGGAGGTGGGCAAGGGTACTACATTTGCCTTCACCCTGCCGCAGGCCGGCACACCGCTCGCGCGGCGCGTGCACATTGACCGGGCGCGTGACGAAAAAGCCCACCCCGACGCTGTATAAAGAAAGGAGTAATACATGAAAAAAGTACTTATTATCGAAGACGAAATACCGTACCGGAAAATTTACAGCCGGAAATTCGAGGTCGCCGGGTATGAAGTGCAGACTGCCGCCGACGGGCAGGAAGGCTTGGAAAAAATACGGTCCTTTCGTCCGGATATTGTCTTTACCGACCTAATGATGCCGAAGATGGATGGATTCCATCTCTTGGATGCTGTACAGGGTGATGAGGAGCTGCGTGCCATACCGATCGTCGTGCTTACTAATTTATCGACCGCCGAAGACGCCGCCAAGGTTACAAGTAAAGGCGCGAAGGATATTATGGTAAAATCTGACACTGAGCCGCATATTATTGTAGAGAAAGCTCAGGAGATTCTAGGCAGGTAATAGGCCATACATGCCATTCATAGAAAGCAACGAGACCGCATAGTGCGGTCTCGTATGCGTTGCTAAGGCAGCCTCTCCTCAATTTAGCGGAAAATGTTCACAATGATGTTAATGACATTATCCTTTGAGTTGCTGAGGTTGACGTCCAGGCTGATATTGTTATCGCCTATACGGCCGTTCCCGCCATAACCGTTCCCACCCTGGCCGCCGGTATGTGCATGAGCTTGTGCCCAGACCTTTACACACTGGCCGTAATTAGTGTAATGGTGTTGTTTACACCATTCCTTAGTTGGCTTGCTGCTGGGCGTTGCGGCTGCTGCAAAACTGGCGGTGGTTATAATCCCGGTTGCAAGTACAGCTGCAAGCCCGGCAATAAGTTTGTTTGGTGCCCGACGTTTGCTGGGCGTTGCGGTTGAATAAGTTTGCCTACGAAACATGGGTTCTCCTTGCTTACTTTACGTTACATTTTTTCGGCTGGTATATACACGACCTCCTTCCTTTCTTATCTCACGGCTCAGGGCAATAACCCCGGCAACCAAAAGCAAAAACGTATACGACGCATAGCCTTGCGCCAAAACAATATTGTTCTTAAAGATCATCAGCAACGCTGCGGCTACCAGCGCGGTAATAGCAAGCATAAAGGTGATGCGGCTGGATATACGAAGTATGAACGCAACAATACCGTATATAATGACCAGTATTTGGCCGATTAACGGTGACTGGATAAGAAAACCGAGCATCATCGCACCGCCAACAATGAGGGGTAACTGAAGCGCGGAAGGCAAACGATGTGCGGTGCGCGGTGGTGCGGCCATGACGGGCTTACGTGTTGGCGGCTGCGGCAGCTGCGGCGGCGCTTTCGGCTTGGCGGCAATATGCAGCGGACGCTGTACAGGCGCAGCTGCCGGCTGCCGACGGATTACGCGCATGCCATCCAGGGAGCGCGGCGCGTATTTTACAAGTTGCGGTATGGTCTGGTGGTGAGGGTTCATGGCGCAGTCCTCCACATTTCATTTTTATAGAGCGCAAGCGTCGGACTGTCATAGATGCGGGTCATATGCGCGGCGCGGGTTATAGCAGTCGCGCTTTGGGCGTCATCGGCGTCCTTGCTTACCAGCAGGTATTTGATATCCAGGCGGCCAAGCTGCTGAGCGGTTGACGAACCGGGTTGGCTAATACTATGCGCAATAGCAGTGCGCCGGCCGTCTTGTTTGCCGCTGACGGCAGATTTGAATTCCGGGTCGGCACTGGTAATGACCGGCTTGTCAAAATACTGTTCAGCCGGGTTAGCTATAATACGGCCTGTAAACCCAAAGCTGAGGTACTGGTGCCAGGGCAGAAAGATGGCTGTGTATGCAGTATTGTCGTGTTGCAGCAGCGTATTGACTGTCTGCCAGTCGGCCGGATAGTGTACGCTGTGTAGCTGACCATTACCGCCCCATAGAAATACCCGCATTGCCGCAAAGGGGAGCAGTAGTAAGCCGACGCTGCCGATAGCTGCCCAATGGCGAGCTGAGCGCCGCAGCCATCGTATACACCCATCAACGCCATATGCCAGGCCAACGCTATAGGTAAGGGCCAGCAGGGCGACCAGTTTGTGCGGCTCGCGCAAAGCACCACCCAGCGGCAGGTGGTTGAATAGTGCGGTGGCGCCGCCGGCCGCTACCACTATGGCGAGGAGGGTGCTGGCGATAAGCACGATATGTATCAAACGGTGGGTCTTCCACAGCAGACGAAGGCCAATCAGCGCCAATACAATAATGCCGAGCATCAGTAACCCCCACAGCATGGTTACGTCTTGCGGCAACAGATACAGTGCCCGGCCGTCAGCCCAAAACCCTTGCAGACGTATAATGTTGGCAACGCGGCCTATCCAGCCCGATCCGATGGAGGCAAACGCGGCAGTATCAGCATCGCTAAAGCTGTTAATAGTATGTGCCATTGTGCCGTGCCCTAAAGCTACTGGCAGTAGCCAGTAGCTACTGAGTACCACGGCCGTCCCGGCGGCTACAAGCGTCATACGGCCAACGACGGCGCGATGAGGGTAGCGCCGCGTCAACGCCAGCACAACACAGCTGCATACGGCTAGCAGTAGCACAACCGTCAGCATGTGGACCGATACAACGCCAAGCACCGTTGTCCATATGCCCATGATTACGGCCTGCCGTATCGTTGGAGCATGGCATAGACGAATAGCACTGGCTATAAGCCACGGTAATACCGCATACCCCAGCAGGACGGCGTATTGTCCGGCCATGAAGCGTGCGTAGGTAAACGGATTGAGTGCATAAAAGACGCTTGCCACAAACAGGCCTGCGCTATACGTCGTGGTACCGCGCAGTTTGCGTACGAGCCGGTGCATGCCGACGCACGAACCAAACAGTACGCCAGTGAGCAGTATTTTTTCGAGCATATCAGCTGGTATGACCGTATTCAGCACAGCAAGCACAACATGGAATGCATAACTGCTGGTTACAACTTGCGGCATGCGCAAGTGCGGCGTAAATACCATATCGAGCGTGAGTATGAAGCCAGGCCGCAGTAACGGCAGCATAACAGCGAGCGTTACAAGCAAGTATACGCCGTACGGTACAAAGCGGTTACGATAGAGCAAATTATTTATTGCCATCGCCACCCCCGATGCAGCGCTTGCTTACGATAGTCGTAGCCAATATAGCCCAGGGCAGCGATGCTCGTGCCCGTCATGCTTACCATGCCGATGGCCATGGTTTTTTGCGGGGTGTACACCAGCAAAATAGTGTAGTCGCCGCTAATGCCGTATGCAGCCGAATTGACCCACCACCCATTGGCAAAGCCGGTGACTGGCGTGTGGTCGCGTATGAGCTGACCACGGCGCGCCGCAAGCAGGGCGTCGGTACCGTTGAGCGTCCCGTGCGGCGTGCGTAGAGCGTATGCCTGCCAGCCGGCGTGGAAGGACTCATTGAACACTACCATACCCTTGCCTGGCCGGGCGTCTATTGCTACCGCCGTTGGGTTGATTCGCCGGTAGCCGGCGACGATGGCGTCCGGATGGGCAGTGGGCGTATTGGTTTGCCTAAAATAAGTGGCAATCAGCGACGTTGGCGTGAGCGATATATCGTCATATAGGTTGGTAGTGTGCTCACCATTGGAGGGTGAGTAGAGATACAGCGTAAGATTGGTTGTTGTCTTGTCGGGCACGAAATATGTCTCGAAATAGTTCCAGCCGTCGTGTTGCGGTTTGAGCTCCTGGGACGGCCGGGCAATTTCGGCGCCATTCTGCCATACGGCAAACGTGGGATTATGGCCCGAAACATGTTTGTAATACATAGATAGTTTATAAACAGTATTGGCCTGGAAGTGTCGTACTGCTTTAGCAACGTAGGCAGTATGGTTTGACGACTCCAACTGCAACGCAGCGTTGCCACTATGAGCATCGAGGCTTTGGCTGGCCTGCACGTTGGCTTTGCCGCTGGCAGTGGCAGTTGCATCGCTGGCCTTGCCCCAGAGGCTGGGCTCTTCAAAGGAACTGTTGTCAAGCAGATTGTCGTCGGTGTGCGTGGCCGGGGCGTGGTATACATACTGCTGCAAAGGGTAGTCCGGGGCGTAGTTAGCAAGGCTGAGGTTACCGCTATACGTACGATGCACACGGAATATACGTACATTATCAAGCAGATTCTTACCTGGCTGCGTTGCAGTGCCTGATGTGTAGAAGAACGCTTGTACGCTTGCGTTTTGCTCCTCGCTCTCGGGCGTGATGTACAGCTCATTGGTATGCCAATCGGCTGGCGCATTAGCATCAACTTGATTGTTTTCGATGGGCATTATACTGCCGTACTGAACAAGATTGACGCTCATTGGCTGGCCGCTGAGGTTCTTATGATCGTACACCAGCAGGTACCCGGGCGAGCCGTTCTGCACCGAGAAGTCTTTTTCGATGAATGCAGTATGATTCGTGCTGCTGAGTAGTAGTGATTGCTTGCCGTCACGCGCCTCCTTACTGATGGTGGCAGCAATACCGGGCTTGCCGGCTTGGTGCGGCGTGGCATCATGAACGGTGGGGAGCGCAGAGGACTCAAATGATAAATCTGCACCCGGACTTTGTACAGGCTCAAGCGTTGCTGCTTCGATACGGTAATCATCGGCGCGGAGGGTGATACGGCGTTTTTGTGCCGAAAAGGTGTAACCCTGATCATTCAGAAATACCATGTGCGTATCGGCGCTCACCGGCTGACGGTATGTGCGCTGTACGGCTTGGGTAAGCGGATCAATGATGTTGATGATTACCGTCTGGCCGCCAGCCTGCCGTACGCTATATATATCCGCGAGCAGAAGTGAGGGGTCATGCAGTTGGGCAAGGCCCGACGCAATGGTCGCGCCGTCGTCTACTGAGCGCTGGGTGGCATATGTATAGAGCAACGGCGTAAAAGCGGCTGGATTTTTGCCTACGACTGCCTGGTTCTGCCCCATGAACGGCGTCTCGGTTTGCAAGCTGTCGTCGCCATCTAATCGTGTGATGCGCGATGGTGAGAATACAAGCTGGTTGGCCTCAGGCAATGTAAAACGCCAATATGAGTGCGTCTCCTGACTCATCTGCATGTGTGACGATAAGAATGCCTTTGCTTGTGCAGGGGTGATGGTAACCGGAAATAGAGTAAATAACGTTTGCTCGTAGGTGTGCGGGTCTTTCTTTACGAAGACATCGTGTATGCCGGCGGTAGCAAGATAGGTAAAGAAGTACCGATCCCGATTATTGAAGGCAGTGTTGATGCGTTTGACAAGCGCGGTGGTTTGCGGCATGCCGCCCTCCAGGCGCAGTATATTGAGGCCTGGATTAAGGTTCTGGTAGTTTAGCTCATCTCGATGGTTAGCGGGAATGAGCAGCGACCGGCTTGTTGCTGGCGCAGCATCAGCGATGTCGCGCACCACCGGATCTTGTTTATATGAGCTGATTTTGTCTTCGCGCCCGTAGAGCAGCCCAAGGTCACCGTGCAGTGCCGGCCACCCGTAGGCGACCACCATAGCGGCAACCGCCGCATAAGCGATATTTCTGTGCCAGCCTGCGCGTATGTACGTTGTGCCGTTTTGTATGCAAAAGGCAACCAAAAAGGTGAACATTGGTAAGATAAGCGTATAGATTTTTGACGGGTTGCGAATAGTGCTCACTACCCATTGGCTTTGGAACACCAGGGCGCCTACGTCCATGTTTGTTGCCATAAAGTTTAAAAAGCCCAGAATAATCAGCAGGGTGGCCAGCAGACAGATAATCGCCGATTGGTAGTGATGCTGTCGTCGCTGGCTGATGCCGGCCACCATTGCGCCAGCCACGACTAATATAAATACGATGTACCCAGCCACGTTCGGCAAGGAAAAACTATTATAGCCAAGTGTGCTCTGTCCATTGCCGTTGTTGCCCGCCAGCCGGAAAATATTCAAATAGTAGGTGCCGGAATAATTGTGGTAGTAATCGCCCAGTAATGAGGCGGGCGTATACGCTGCTTGACCCGACGAAGCGACAAACAGGTAGGGCGCCGCCAATAGAGCGAATACACTGCACGTTACGCCCCCGGCAATTATGTATTGCCGTAATTGCACCCACCGACCGTTTGGAGGCCGGGTAAAGAGAAATGCGAACCCTACAAAGATGGCGAGTGTAACGATGAGCGGTACGATGATCGGCGGCAGCATGCCCAGACTGATAAACATGAGTAAGGCCAACAGCACATAGTTGCGAAGCGCAAAATCGTGCAAGCAAAATATACGAATCGCTATATAAAACACCCACGGCACCGTCAGGTAAATCCAAAAGGTCTGGCCGGTAATAAAATCACCAAATACGATCGGTGTGAATAAAGGCAGCACCGAAGCGATAACCAGCGCCACACGGTTTGTAATGCCCAGCCGTTTAAAGATAAGCAGATAGGTGAACGGTATGCCCATAATCGGCAGTACGTATTTGAGAAAATAAAATACACCGTTCGTGGGTGAAACGCTTACTAACACTTGATCGCGTAGGGTATTTAAACCTTGGCGAACACTGGTCCCCAGCTGTTCTGGTCCCCAGGCATACAAAAAATTAACTTTGGAACGTGCAATGTCAAAGTAAGGGATATCGCCATACACCAGCTGGCCCATGGCAATAATTTTTACGACGAGTAAAAAAGTGATAATCAGCACAATACACTGCGGCCGGGCAAGGGAACGCAGCAGACGGATGAATAGCGGCGGGGTGTCGTTTTGGATATGTTTCATGAAAACAGTACGCTCACGCGTGAGTTAGGCGGCGATTGGATAGTGCCGGGTGATAAAAGTTTGAATATCGTTGGCGGTGAGCGCAGTAACCGGCAAGGGTACTGCTTCCGGGGCGATTACCTGCAGTAAGTTGTGTACTTTATTATCGTAGACAAGCGGCAAATAAGGCACGCCGGTTAGATGCGCGCTGAGTATGGCGTGAAACTGCGGACCGACAAACAGCAGTTGAGAATGGTGCTTCTGAAAGAATACATACAATGCCAGCGGATTGAACGCGAAGTCGATAATGCGGACATTGGTATACGCTCGTTGGAGCGATCGCAGTAACGCATACCCTTCAGGATCGACATATCGTGGTTCTAACAGAGCAATGATGAGCGGCTTATCAGGATTTTGAGCAATACATCCGGTGATAGCTTGCACCAGACGCTCCTGACTGTAATCTCTAAAACGCCGCAGCGTTATAAAAATGGTTTTATCAGTGAGGGGTAACTGTTTTTCCAGGGCCGCGACGTCTGCTTCGTATGGCTGCAGATCAAGTGAGCGAATATGCCAGGCAATATCGCTGCTGTGCTCGGTACGGGGCTGCCAGCGGATGAAATTTTCGTACGTTTCGTCGTCCCGGGCGATAATCATCGTAGCCGCCTTGGCTGCTAGCCAGGCGCTCATCCGGCCAATACGGGGCGATGAAGTATAAAAACCTACGCCCAGCAGGTACACCTTTTTGCCCATGCACCAACGGCTTATAAACAGCAGCAGGCTCATAAGTAAAACGTTACGATTGGCGTCCATGCCCCACAGACCACCGCCACCGATAATAATATTCCGTTTACGGAATATAGCCTGCAGCATGGCCTTTTTGTTGTGCATAGGCACCCGCGCGTAGCCGAATTCGTGATGAAATGTGGCGTACGTTTCAGGGTGCTGGTAGGCAATGGAGACATCCTGTAGGCCGCGCTGTTTACATAGCCCAGCCAGCACTTCCATCAAGAGTTCGTCGCCGTAATTGCCGCCGCCATAAAATCCCCATAAAAATGTGTGTTCTACATTGTGCTGCTCTAAAAAATCGGGTATGCTCATGCGCGGTCCTTCTTGCTAGCGAACAAATAACCAAACGCGCCTGATCCGAATTCGCATGTTTTCATGAGCAGCATGCCAGCGCCCACAAATGGATTACTCAACAATTTTCTCGGCTTGGAAAAGAATAACTTGTAGCGCTGCACGGGTCCGGCATCGGCGGTTAGTTTAGAACCGACAGCGTTTTTTTGCAGGTATGTCCGTGCCTTACCTGCATAGTAGTACTTTTTGCGCAGCGAACGCACTAACCGCAGGTTGCCTTCGTTGTGGCGGATGTATGAGGTTATACGTTCGATGCGTCCCAAATTGCGTACGCGTGCCGACAAGTCCCAATCCTCGCCGCTTATCATATCAAGATCGTAGCCGCCAACGCGCTCAAACGTATCCTTGGTGAAAAACCGCGCCGCTTCCAGGCTATTGTTGCCGATATAAAATGATCGTTCCAGGTTTTTGCATTTCGACCAAAAGCCAACGCCAAACGATTCTTCGGGGATAATAACGCCTTTTGTCTGCGGCCGATAATACATGGTATCGACGCAGTCCTGAATGACATGCGGTGTAAGCTCCATATCCGAATCGATAATAACCACAAATTCGCCCGTCGCCTTGCTGACACCGAAGTTACGTTGGGCGGAACGCTCTGGACCGCAATTGTATACATGTTCAGTATAATAGCGAGCGATCATTTTGGTGCCGTCGGTCGAATCCCGGTCGACGACGATGAGCTCAATAGGCTGGTAAATTTGGTTCACGATAGACGACAGACAGGTGTCTAGTGTTTCGTGGTTATTGCGCGTGGTAACAATAACCGAAACGATCGGGTTGCTCATGCGATTGCCTCCGTAGCTTGCTTGAAATCTTTATAGCTTTTATCGAACGTAATATGCTTGCTCCACTCCCAGCCGTTTTGCTGGAGTGTGTTGTAGAGCACCTGGTTGGACAGAATATCGGTGATACCTTGGGCGAGGGCGGCCGGTGTCGGTTCGGTTACAATGCCGGTAACGCCGCCTCGAACGCTGTCGCGCAGCCCGTCGACATCGTATACGACGGCCGGTGTCCCCTGGCTGGCCGCTTCAGTAACAATCAATCCCCATCCCTCTTTTACAGAGGTAACGGTAATGATATGGCAGCGCTGCATGAGCTCTACCTTTTGACGATTGTTTACCCGCCCCAGGCATTGGATATCCTGGCGGAAGGGGCTGCGCTCGATGCGCTGCAGTACCGTTTCACCGTACTGCCCACCGGTATCACCGGCAATGATCAGCCGCAGGCGGGGTATGCGGCGTTTGGCTTTTTCAAACGCTTGTAACTGGTCGGTTGTACGTTTCATGCCGCGCATTGCGCCCAACGACAGCATGGTTGGCTGAGGATATTTACATACGTCTTCGAGCCGTACGACCGGTTTAATTTCAATACCCTCAGAAATAATGTGCGTCCGTGACGGATGCCAGCCAAAGCGTGCCAGGTCGCGCTTAGTGCTTTCTGAAACAGTAATTAACGGCGCCCTGGCAAGCGCCAGCAGGCGGGTCGCTAATGGCTCTAGTACATAATAGCCAAAATGACTGAACGGTTTTCGCGTTTCGAAGTACCAAATCTCGCGCGCCAGTTGGTGGTACAGGGCGATGCCTTTGCTTTTGCCGCGGAAGAACAGACTGAAATACGGCGCCGTATTGACAGTTTCGATTACCAAATCAAACGTACCGCGCAGGTGACGTAGATAGTATGCCAGTGCCTGGAAACTATGGACGTAGCGGTTAGTGCCCACCCGGATAATATGCACGCCGTCCAATGTTTCGGTGGCTTGAGATTCACCGTGGCGGGCGGTGAGCAGTGTAACGGTATGACCTTCGGCAACCTGACGTTTCATCAATTCGCGCAGCACCACCTCGGCGCCGCCGTATCCGGGATGGGTGTAATCTTTCCATGCAAGCCACAGAATGTTCATATGTTTACGCGCTGCCTTTCGTTGAACATGACCATTGGTGCGCCCTCGGCAATGTCGTGCAGCGCGTCGTTATTGCTTACATGACGCCGTACGACATACAGTGGCCGATTGGTTACCTCTGCCTGAATGTTGGCGATATACAGTGATATAAGACCGAGGCAGGCCAGCACAACGCCAACCAGCATAACGAGCAATATGGCGAGCATTGCGGTACCCCGGATTTGCCAGCCTAGCGGGTCATTTAACATATAGCGCTCCACGTACATAACGATGCCTGTGGGCGTAGCAGTAGTGAGAATAATAATGCCCAGATAGCCAGCAAGTTTAAGCGGTACCAGGCTGTAATGAGTAAACGAATTTACCGCCAGCCCGAAGAGCTTCCGGAAGGTATATGAGCGCTCGCCAGCAAGACGCTCGGCGGCTTTAAAATGGATGTAATCGCGTTTAAACCCTAACCAGTCGATAAGCCCTCTGGTAAGCCGGTTCCGTTCTGTAAGCTGCGTAAAAGCGTCCATGACTTTTCGGTCTATCAGCCTGAAGTCGGTGGCGTGCGGCGTTATGGTGGTTTGGGTAATTTTTTGCATTATTTGGTAAAAACGGGCGCTTGACCATTTTTTGAACCATCCCTCATTTTTGCTGTATTCCCGCACGCCAACTACTACATCTGCGCCCTGCTGCCATTTTTGAATGAACTTACAGATAAGGCTTGGCGGATGTTGCATATCTGCGTCGATCATAATCGCTGCATTACCGCGTGCGGCATGCAAGCCAGCACTCACCGCCGCCTCTTTGCCAAAATTGCGGGCAAACTCAACCAGGCGTATACGCCGGTCGTGCCGGGCTAATGTTTCAATTTCCTGTACTGAATTATCGGTGCTGCCGTCGTCTACGAAGATGAATTCAAATGCGTAGCGTAGGCGTTTTGTGCAACGATTAAGCTCGCGGTGCAAGGCACCTATATTGAGAGCTTCGTTATGCACTGGAATAATAATAGATATCAAATTCTCATTCATTACCTTCTTCTTGTATAAGCTGCCCAGCCGATAAGCGTTAACAGCATGACAAGTCCCCCTATATCCAAACTTGTTACGATTGCACGTAGCGAACCATGATGTACTGCTAGCAGTACGTAGGTCGCACACGCGCCAATAATAATTACGGGTGCGACGGCATAGCGTCGCAGCGCCATGTAGTACGAAACAATTAAATTGATAATGGAAACAATGAAGATTCCTACACTCATGAGCGGTAACAGCGGTGCGGTGGCTGCATAAGCCGGGCCCATTAGCAGCGACATGACAGGCTGCGGCGCAACGATGAATACAACCAGCACCGGTAAACCGGTAACGATCAGCAAGCCCAGCGATTTTATGAGCAATTGCCGGTTACGATCGGCTGGCGCACCAACGCGCACCATGGGTATAAGCACTGAGGCGACCGACGCCGTTACAAAAAATATAATCCGGGCAACGCTTGCCATACCGGCATATAAACCGGCAGTATGCGGATCAAAAAAATGCTTTACCACTATGACGTCAACGCTGTATTGCAACGTTACGATAAGCGACCCCGTAAGCACGAGCAGCCCATACGGTAGCTCGGGCCGCAGCATGCGCACATCAGGCGGGTTCCACACCTGCTTGTTTGCCGGGTGAAAAAGGCCGCCCCGGCGCGCCCAGATAATGGCGTATATACTGGCTAGACTCCTGTCTCTTATACACATCTGACGCTGC
>JARIHB010000162.1 GCA_029288515.1 Candidatus Saccharimonadota bacterium
GGTGTATTGTGCGTGGTTGGTGACCCCTGCGGGAGTCGAACCCGCGATCTTCAGGATGAGAACCTGACGTCCTGGACCACTAGACGAAGGGGCCATTTACACTCGACAAATACTACCACAACAGATGAAAATTAACAACTGCCGGGAGCTCCTCGCTCCCGGCAGCAGTCTAAAATTGGTACCATAGTATGTCGCACACGCTGCTTATAAATCGGTGCAGGCGGCTTTGCTGTTCGGCATTACCTTTAGGCAGCGCAGGGAAGGGCACTGGCACTGACGCCCGGCCGACTATCCGCCCAGCCGGTACTTCAGCAGGGATGTAGGGCAATGCTCCGCGCATTGCCCCTGGGGCAAACGCACCAGCAGGCCGCTGCGGCCCGCTCAGAGCGGCCGCCTGCTCAACTGCTGCTCGCTGGTCGGCGGCAATTTCAGCAGGCGTACGGGCATCAATACCACTGTACTGATCTGGCGGTGGCAGTTGTTCCGGCGGCGCCAACCCGCCGTCTACGTAGCCAGTCTCAAAGTTGAAGGGCTGCGGGGGCACGGGTCCCATCATATTTTCAAATGGCATATATAACTCCTTGTAATGCACTGATTATGAATAGTAACTATGCGATAGGTAGATAGAGAAGGCCGCTACATGGCCCACATATCGCGGGCTGCACGAACCACAACGGGCTGCCAGGCTAGGGGAATATACAACACAGGAAACGCGATACGGATCATACTTTTTATTATACCGCCGCACAGTATTTTTGTCAATTACCACCGCCCGGCACATGCCTGCACATATTCATACTTTTTATTGACTCAAAGCATAACCACTAACGTATACTATGCTTAGATGGAATATTTTACCCACTTCGTGTCACGTACGTGGTATCGCCTGTTTTGGGGTTTTGCTGTGGTGTCGAGTTTACTGGTGGTGGCCGCCGCCGGGGTAACCCATTTCGTGCCGGCTTTCCATCGCATGGGCATGATGTACGGCTTCGACGCCACCACACTGTACCTGGCTGCGCTGGAACTGGTCTATTGCTGCAGCTTATTCTTCTTTATTGCCAAAAAAAGCTGGCCGATGGCGCTGTTGGGCAACTCTATGCTCAATACCCTGGTACTTATCCACGGGCTGCAGGCAACCGACCTTACTATCAACAGCGCGCCATACGTTTTGCTGTGGATCATGAATGCCTTCCTGAACGGTACCTACGGCGTGCCGCTGCTGCTGGGGGCCAACCTCATCGTTATGCTGTATATGCTCATCAGCACCAACTTCCGGCCGCAAGACATACCGCCCATGGGGCTTATCCTTGTCAGCGGCTACAGCGGCTTTACCGTGTTCGGCTATTTGTTCTTCCGCCGGCGCTGGATTAGCAACGACCAACAGCGCTTCAAGCAACTGGCCGGCATGCTTAGCGCCAACGAAGAGCAGTCGGCAATCCTTATTCAGTCCATCGCCGACGGCGTGGTTGTAACCAGCAACAACGGGCTTATTACCCTTATTAACTCGGCGGCAGGCAATATGACCGGGTGGACCATCGACGATGCTATTGGCGTAGATGTAAAGTCGGTTGTAAAAGTCGCCAAAGAAAACGGTACCGAGCTGACCGACGAAGAGTATCCGTTTACCGCCGTACTGACGCACAAAGCCTTTATTAACGAAGCGCTGCAGATCACCTCGCGCAAAGGCAAGAAGCAGATCGTTTCACTGGTAATATCGCCCGTGGTCACTCCCACCGGGGAAGTGAACGGTGCCGTAGCGGTGCTGCGCGACATTAGCGAACAGCGCGCCGCCGAGCAGCAACGCGCGGAGTTCATCAGCACTGCCTCACACGAGATGCGCACGCCGGTGGCGGCCATCGAAGGCTATTTGGCGCTGGCACTCAACGATAAAGTAAGCACCTGTCTCTTATACACATCTGACGCTGCCGACGATAAGG
>JARIHB010000178.1 GCA_029288515.1 Candidatus Saccharimonadota bacterium
GAAGGCTATTGCTATCTACCGCGACAACTGTAAGGTTGCTCAGCCACTGTCCGGTAAGAAGAGGAGTAGTGGTGAAGAAAAAGACGCTCCGGCGGAAACTGCATCAGCTATGGTGGCCGCCCAGGTAGCCCCGGCGACCGCGGTCGCCATCGAGGCTGCGTCGACACCTGCTGTAGTGGCTGACGCTGTCACCGATAAAATTGTCGTACGGGGTGCTGTACGCCGCGAATTGCCGCGCCGTCGCCGGGGCCGAACCTATGAGTTCCGCCTGGCCGACCTTAAGGGATATTTTACAGTTGGTGAATTTGAGGATGGCACACCGGGTGAGCTGTTTATAAACGTTTCGAAGCAGGGTTCGACGTTAAGTGGTCTGATGGATTCATTTGCCATCTCGATTAGCCACGGGCTGCAGTACGGCGTACCGGTAAAGAGCTACGTAAAGACGCTTATGAGCAGCAGTTTTGCGCCGGCTGGTATCACCGACGATCCAGAGATCCGCACTGCCAGCTCAATCACCGACTATATTATGCGCCGTCTGGCCATCGACTACTTAAGTTTTGATGATCGACTTGAGCTTGGGCTGGCTTCGTTCGACGATATGCCCGAAGCGCAACAGAGCCTGCTGACAGACGATCAATCGACGACTGCGCAGCAAGTTACTGCAACAACAGAAAAGTCATCTGAGCCGGTTGCAGTGGCTGCAGAGAAGGCTGCTCCTGCTGTGGCCGTTGCCGAAACAGTCAAAGCTGAACAGCCCGCTGCAAAGCCCAAGACCGCCGATAGCACCGCGCCGCTGTGCTACAACTGCGGCAACCAAACTCAGCGTGCCGGTTCCTGTTATGTCTGCACCAGCTGTGGTTCAACCACTGGCTGTAGCTAGACAGAACTAGTACTATCCGGCTAGTAAATGATGCCACCCCAATTATATGGGGTGGCATTTGCATGTTGGTGCCAAGAAACGGCCGTGATATGCTAAGGGCGTGAAAGTGCTTATACTTTACAGGCCGGAATCTGAACATGCTACCGAAGTGGAGACTTTTGTGCGTGATTTTCAGCGGCGGTACGACGCTGGCAAACGAATTGAGCTACAGAGTCTGAGCACACGCGAAGGGGCGGCCACTGCTAACATCTACGATATCACTGCCTATCCGGCAATCATGGCACTGGCCGACGACGGCCGGCCGCTCAATATGTGGCAGGGAATGCCATTGCCCCTTATGGATGAGGTAGCAGGGTATAGCTACGGCAACTGAATGAAGGGGCTTGGCAGTATATGGGTCTCGGAGTGTAACCCCATAGTATTGAATGAGTCGCTGAGTGTGCTGTATACACCGGCGTTGTCGGCCTTTTGGCTGTCAGCATGGGCAGGACCTAGGACAACAGCGTAGGTGGGTATTTGCCCATTCAGCGAGGGCAGGGCGTCAAGCGCGTAGTCTTTGACAGTACTGGCCGCCTGATGGTTGCGGTAGAGCTGAAATAGGGGGAAATGCTTCCATTCAGGCGAGAAGCCTTGGGGTACCGGTTCGCCTACTTGTTCGCCGAAGAAGGGTATGGCATCGCGGTGTATGTCTGCTGGGACGATCGGGATTCCTTTTGCGGCAGCGAGGGACATTGCGTAGAGTTGGGGGTCAATGGTTTGTTCTGCGCGTTCTCTCGCCAGGAGATCTCGGTGCTGCTCGGCAGGATACTGCATAAGGAAGCTGTAATTGTCTGGACCGGTATGCCCCATACCTTCTGCAAAAAGCACGTCGCCGCGGGCGGGATCAAGCGTATCTACCATTTCGGCCGATGCCTGGTAGGCCTTTTCTATCTGCGCGGGATCTGCTTCAGCGGGCTTGGGCAGGCTATGGACGATGCCGTATATCTTGATAGCGAAGTGGCTATTGATAGCGTGGGCTTCCGCTGGTGTAGTGCTACTTGAGTGGAAGACGACCTCAGGAGGCGCCAACGCGTCGTAAGAAGGAGCGCGTTCGTTATGCATATTATATTTTATAGCATGTTTAACGATTATTATCAATATTATTTCTGTTGGTAGCCCCTATTGAAGACGCATGCAGAATACGCTATTATTACAACAGATGCATTCTGTAGTATTACAGATGAGTGGCTATCATCCACGAAGCAGCGGGAAGAAATTGTGCGAGCGAGAGTAGAACCCGACGGGAACGCGCCGTTATTAGCGAGCAACTAAGCGCTAAAAGAATCACTTCTTTTGGAATCTGGATGGTACCGTCCTGCGCATGCAGGATTCCAGAGCCTAAAAGAAGTGATTTTTCTATAAAGGAGAACCTATGAAATTCAAGAAGGGCACCCGCCGCCGGGCATTGGAATACGAGAAAGACCTGGTACAGTACTGGAAAAAGAATAAGACATTCGAGAAGTCGGTCGACATGCGACCCAAAGATAATGCCTATGTGTTTTATGACGGGCCGCCGTTTATTACCGGCGTGCCGCACCACGGCACGCTACTGAGCTCAATCGTAAAGGACGCGGTGCCACGTTACTGGACAATGCAAGGCAAGCGCGTGGAACGTGTGTGGGGATGGGACTGCCATGGATTGCCGGCGGAGGTATTTACCGAAAAAAAGCTGGGCATTCATGATAAGCGCGACATTGGTACCAAGATCAGCCTGGAAGAATATATCAAGACCTGCCGCGACAATATGGTACAGACCGGCGACTTGTGGGAGGACACGATTAATCGCATTGGCCGCTGGGTAGACTTTAAGGGTGCTTACAAAACCATGGACAAAGAGTATATGGAAAGCGTGTGGTGGGCCTTTAAAAAGTTGTACGAAGCCGGCAAGATTTACGAAGGCGAAAAAGTATTGCTGTACTGTACGCGCGATGCCACGCCGATCTCTAAGGCTGAAGTCGCTATGGACAACTCGTATCAGGACGTGACAGATCCATCAGTGTTTGTGAAGTTTAAATTGAAGGGCGAGGATGTGCACGTGCTGGCCTGGACAACCACGCCGTGGACGCTGCCGGCTAACACTGCTGTAGCAGTGAACCAAAACGAAGAGTACAGTGAAGTGCTGGTTGATGGGCAACGGCTGATTTTGGCCAGTGCTTTACTTGATAAAGTATTGACTGACGAAAAGCACAAGGCGCTCTTGTATGAAGTAGTGCGTACGCTGCCAGGTAAAGAATTGGTGGGCAAAGAATACGAACCGCTGTTTGAGGATCGCGGCCCGAAAGCACACCGTATATGGCATGCTGATTATGTGAGCCTGGAAGAGGGGACGGGTATTGTGCATTTGGCCCCGGCGTACGGTGAAGAGGACTATATTTTGTCGAAAGAGAAAGGCTTCCCGTTTGTTATTAACATCGATGACAGCGGTTTTTATACCGAAGGCGAATGGAACGGGCAATATGTATGGGATGCTAACAAACCGATCGCCAAGGAGCTGCATGACCGTGGCGTAGTCTGGAAGATTGAATATATCCGGCACAGCTACCCCCACTGTCACCGCTGCGGCACTAAACTAATGTACCGCGCCCACCCGAGCTGGTTTATGGACGTGAACGGCCAGCGCGAAGATATGCTAGAAC
>JARIHB010000024.1 GCA_029288515.1 Candidatus Saccharimonadota bacterium
CTTAGCGCTTTTGAGGCTCAAAGCAATCTTACGAGCTTCAGTGTCGATGTCGATTACCTTGAATTGCTTCTTTTCGTTGAGCTTGAAGATCTGCTGTGGGTCAACAGTTTCATCATCGCTCATCTCTGATACGTGTACCAGAGCTTCTACGCTTGGGCTCAGCTGTACGAAAGCACCAAACGGAGTGATACGGGTAATCTTACCCTCAACGATATCACCCTTGTTGAAAGCCTTAACTTCCTTCAACCATGGGTCTTCGGTCATCTGCTTCAGGCTCAGGGACAGGCGGTCCTTGTCGATAGCGATGATCTTAGCCTTAACAGTGTCGCCAACCTTAACGTAGTTGCGTGGGTCTTCAACACGTTCCCAAGAGATCTCGGAAATGTGGATCAGGCCTTCGATACCCTGGACGTTTACGAACGCACCAAAGTCGATAACACCAGTTACAACGCCTTCTACAACGTCGCCAACCTTAAGCTCAGCAAAGCGAGCTTGCATGTCATCCTTAACAGCTTCCTTCTCAGAGAAGATCAGCTTGTTGTCTTTGCGGCTGACGTCCAGGATGCGGACGCGCAGCGGCTGATTAGTGAGTGCGTTCAGCTTCTGCAAGATCTCGTCCTTATCAGCGCCGGAAACGCGTGGGTAGTGGCCAGCTGCCAGCTGGCTTACGGGCAAAAAGCCGCGAATGCCTTCCAGTTCAACGAGCAAACCACCACGGTTTGCATCATACGGGCTGACCTCGACAATTTCCTGGTCGTCGAACATGCGCTTCAGCTCGTCCCATCCGCGATCCTTAGCAGCACGCTTCATACTAAGCAAAGCGTGGCCTTCCTCCAGCTCGGGGTCGATAACACTTACTGTTACGGTTGTACCGATCTCCAGCGGCTGGCCATGAGATAACTCACGACGCATCACCACACCGACACCCTTGGCACCAAGGTCAATCCAGACCTCATGCTTCCGTACGGAACTCACAACACCTTCTACGACGTCGCCCGACTCCAGTTGTTTTACGTCACTGCCTTGCAGCAGCTCGTCCATTGATATAGTACTCTTTGACATGTCCTACCATGCCTCCTTCAAATGTATTTCTGTAGGCCGCATTACAGATGCGACCGCAAGATTAGCTTCATTATAACTCTTTTCACCCCTATGGTCAAAGTGGACCCATCTGAGCGGCATTTTAGCCGTCCGTACGGGCGTAGTAACAGACATCGTGAGCGTGTTACACTATCATCAGTATGTATTTGGGGATTGACATCGGAGGCACCAAAACGCTCGTGGCCGTTCTTGACCAGGGCGGCGTTATTACTGAAAGCAGCAAATTTCCCACTCCTCCAAACTACTCAGATTGGAAGAAGTCTTTGGCAAACAATGTAGCAAAACTTACAACCAAAGATTTTATAGCTTGCGGCGTTGGCGTACCGGGCCGTATTGACCGAGTACATGGCGTCGGCCTTGATATGGGCAATCTACCCTGGCACCACATTCCAGTCCAACAAGATGTACAGAAACTGCTTGGTTGTCCGGTCGTAGTCGACAATGACGCCAATCTCGGAGGGCTGTCTGAGGCAATGCTTCTAAAAAAGAAATTCAACCGAGTATTGTACGTTACCATCAGTACTGGAATTGGCACCGGGATTATTACCAACCAAGGAATCGATCCAGCATTCGCTGATTCCGAAGGCGGCCAGATGATGCTCGAGCATCATGGCACATTCAAACAATGGGAAGACTTTGCTTCCGGACGTGCAATTGTGGAACGTTTCGGCAAAAAAGCCCAAGATATAACCGACGAACCAACCTGGCGTCTTATCGCCAAAGATATGGCTGCTGGTCTCGTAGATCTTATCGCTGTTATTCAGCCAGAGGTAATAGTACTGGGCGGCAGTATAGGTACATACTACGACAGATATGCCGCCTACCTTCTGGAGGTACTTAGCCTTCATACCAATCCGCTTGTGCCTATTCCGCCGATAGTTCAGGCTCAGCGCCCCGAACAAGCAGTCATTTATGGCTGTTACGATCTCGCAAAGAGCCGATATGGAACACATCGCACGTAACATTCAAGCCGACCACCCACAATTCCGCTTTGTAGTTAGCCCCTATGCAAGCTGGTCGCCACGCGATAATGAGATTCGCTACACACTGTCTGGAATCCATGCAATCGCTAGCATGCTCCACGAGCTAGCCCATGCGCTGCTCAACCACCAAACCTATCAAACCGACCTCGACCTGCTGAATAAAGAAGTGACTGCTTGGGAGCATGCTACCAAGCTCGCCGAACGCTATAGCGTCACTCTGGACCCTGACCACATTCAAGACTGCCTTGATACCTACCGGGACTGGGTTCACAAACGCAGTACCTGCCCCAACTGCCACGCAAACGGCCTGCAGACAGCTTCTATACCGCGCTACAGCTGTATAAACTGTGGGCAGCAATGGCGTGTAAGCAATTCACGATTCTGTCGCTCATATAGACGAACTGCAGCTACGAAAAAGAGCCAGGACAATCATGTCCCAGCTCTTTCCCGTTTTGTCTGAACAAACTAAGCAGCTAAATCGCAGTTGCTCTACTTGTCAGTCTTCTTGGTGCGGCGCGAAATACGGCCACCCTTAGCACCGGCAGCCCGGGCCAACTCACGGTTTGCAAAGAACCCGCCAGTCTTACCCAGTTTGCCACCCTTAGCGCCGATCTTGGCGTAAAAGTCGCTGCCGTATTTTTCCTTGTTGGTTGCAGCGGCTAACTTGCCGCCAGCTTTAGTACCAGCCATAAAGCCTCCCTTTAATCTCTGTATTCGCGTAAAGCAAAAGGGCCCGTCATCTGACGGAACCCTCTGCATCACTAACGAAACTATGCTTATGATAACACGCAATGGCGCTAATGTCAATAATTATACAGAAAAGGCATAAGAAAAACCGCCTTAAAGGCGGTTTTCAATCGAACTGCAGTAGGCTAGACAGCAATATCTTCGCTATCTTCAGCCTCATCATCGCGAGCACGACGAGCGTCATCATCGATACGGTTGCGGTCCTCGAGCTGCTGATGAGCAGCATACAAAGCCTTCTGTGTTGCTACGTAGCTCTCACGGTCGATGTCAGTAAACTGCTCACCCTTACCGCCTACCTTAGCCGTGCCGACGACCGTAGCGCTCGTTACACGGTGAGTGTATGTAGCAGCAACAGCTTCAGCCTGACGGCGTGCCAAATCTTCGGTGACAGCTAGTTCTACTTCATGGGTAATAACGGCAGAGCCGGCATACTCATGAAACGCACGATCATCTGCAGCAGTCCAGGCCTCAGGGGTCTGCATCTGCGTAGAATTATGTGCTTCTGATTGCATAACTTCATTCATAACGTTCTATACTATACATTATTTTTTAAATAAATGCAAGAGGCTTTCACTCTCCACTTGCTTGTACTAAGAGAAAGACAAAAGCCATCCTATTCGGATGGCTTTTGTATAATTCGGCACCGTGCTATTTTCCCAGGGGTGGACCCCAAGTATTGTAACCGCGGCGAGGCTTAACTGCTGTGTTCGGCATGGGAACAGGTGTTTCCCTCGCGCCATGGGCACCGAGACAGCGCTACCTGGTGAGGTAAAAGCGCCATCCCGACGTCCATTCGGGCCAATTCGGATGTAAAGCGTTTATAACAAACGGATGTTTAACACAGTGTGGTAAACACCAAAAACTAGTCAATGCTTTCTCTCACGCTAGCCGGGCAAGCCCGGGGTCGCATGAGAGAACGTAAAAAGTCAATGGGACTATTAGTACGCTTCGGCTACATACATTACTGTACTTCCACCTTGCGCCTATCAAACTG
>JARIHB010000038.1 GCA_029288515.1 Candidatus Saccharimonadota bacterium
GGCATACGAGATGCAGCGTAGTCTCGTGGGCTCGGAGATGTGTATAAGAGACAGATATAATGCTGGCGGCCAATCAGATCTTCCTTGCTGAATGCTGGGCCGTAGGGGGAGTAGACGTTTGGCGATTTGGGAATGGCGGCCAACATGGAGGACTGCGCCAAGGTGAGGTCTTTGGCGTCAACGCCAAAGTAGTCGTTGGCGGCTACTTGTACGCCGTACTCCACTGGACCGTACGGTGCTACATTCAAGTAGCCGGTTAAGATGTCCTGCTTCGAATATTCACGCTCCAGTTCAACGGCCAGGATCACTTCCTTGAATTTGCGCGTTATGGTGCGGTCGGCAGTCCAGTCCTGGTTGAGTTTCACGAGCTGCTGGGTAATGGTGGAGCCGCCCTGCGTTACGCCGCCACCGCCAAAGACGTCGTGGATGCCGGCCCGCGTAATACCGCGGACATCAAAAGCGCCGTGCTTATAGAAGTCTTTGTCTTCGATGGCAATCGTGGCATTGCGGATATTATCATGAATGGCATCGGCGCTAACCGGAATACGTTTTACTGCGTCGTAGTCTTGGAATAGCACGGTCTTGCCGGTGCGGTCGTAGTAGGTAATGCTGCCGCCAATATTGGTGCCAGAGATATCTTTAATATTCGGCAAGTCTTTGCGGAAGTAGGCAAAAATACCCACGATAATCACAAAGAACACCACAATACCCACGCCCATAAGTTTGAGCGCCATAATGGCGCCGTCACGGCTGAACCAGTAGCGGGCTAGTTCGCGAGGTTTCAGACGGTACAAAATCCGCTTAAAACGGTTTTTAGGCAGCGTGCTAAGGTATGCTGCACGCCGGCGGGCTTTTGCCTCGCGGTTGGCTTTGAGGCGTTCGCCAATACTACGGTTCAGTTTAATAGTACTGCCGCTTTTAGTCGTGAACGTATTCTTGCCCGGACGACGTCGGGGCTGAGATCTGCGGGGGTCAGTCATTAACTACTGTTGCTCCATGGCTCTTTTATATGAGTCTAGTATAGCAAACATTCCGGCTCGGCAAGCATTTTCCGTGCCGCCTCTACAGTATTTTTTCAGATTACGATATACTGTTCGCATGACATTATCGGAAGACCTAACCTGGCGCGGCCTGGTAAAAGACAAGACTTTTGACGATATAACATGGCTTGATACGCCGCGGACGTTTTATTTGGGTTCGGACGCTTCTGCCGACAGCCTTACCGTGGGCAATTTAGCTATTTATGTGGTGGCTCGTCGCCTAGCGGCGGCCGGCTGGAAGGCGGTGCTTCTCGTGGGCGGCGCAACGACACGCATTGGTGACCCCGGTGGCAAGGATGAAGAGCGCCAATTAAAGAGTGTTGAAGAAATTGAAAAAAACATCGCTGGCGTTGCAGACCAGGTGAAGCGTATTTTTGCTGGCAATGAGTTTGAACTGGTAAATAACTATGATTGGTTTAAAGAAATTACCTTTTTAGAATTTTTGCGCGACGTGGGTAAACACTACAGCATGACCGAACTTGTGCAACGTGATTTCATTGCATCGCGTATGGGTGAAGGCGGCAAGGGCATCAGCTATGCGGAGTTCAGCTACAGCCTCATCCAGGGTTACGATTACTGGTGGCTTTTCAAAAACCGTGGTGTAGAACTGCAAATTGGTGGCTCCGACCAGTGGGGTAATATGCTCTCCGGCGCACCATTGATCCGTAAAAGAGAGGGCAAAGAAGTGCACGCCCTCAGCATGCCGTTGGTGATAAACAAAGCCACAGGTAAGAAATTTGGCAAGAGCGAAGCCGGTGCTGTGTGGCTTGACCCCAAGCGAACTACCCCGACCCAGTTCTATCAGTTTTGGATTAACTGCGACGATGAAGGTGTAGAAGATTATTTGAAAGTCTACACGATGCTAAGCAAACAAGAGATTGAAGCATTAATGGAGGAACACCGCAAAGACCCGAAGAAACGCCGTGCTCAATGGACCTTGGCCGAGGAAGTGACAAAACTAGTCCACGGCGATGAGCCTACGGGAACGGCGCGGGCAATTACCAATATCTTGCGCGGTGAATCGACGATCGATGCGGTTAACCCTGTAATATTTGAAACGTTACGTAAGGAAATCCCGTCGATGAAGCTGAGCCGTGGCTGGGATATTGTGAATGCCCTGGTAGAGACCGGTCTGGCGTCGTCCCGCACTGAAGCGCGCCGACTCATTAAAGACAATGCCGTTTCGGTTAATGGCCAGAAAGTGCAGCGTGACACCTTCGAAGAAGACGACTTTAAGAATGGTCGGTTGCTGCTGCGCAAAGGTAAGGCCTTTAAAGATTCCGCGCTCGTTGAGCGACCCTAGTGGTATACTGATAGCTGTATGAAACAAGCAACTAAAAAGAAGCCGGCAAAGTCGGCTGTGAAACGACCGGCCCGGCCGGCGGCCGCCCAAAAGCGCGCCGATCAATACAACGACCCGAAGCATAACTACCGCTCATACTGGGAGGGCCGCGACTACGAGAACGCTGCCGAAGAGATGGCTATCCGGCGTCTGCTGGAAGGCAAACATTTTAGGCACGCTGCCGACATCGGTGGCGGCTTTGGCCGGCTATGCCTATTACTGGAGAATTATGCCGACGCAGTGACCCTTACTGACCCCAGCCAACAGCAGCTGGATTTGGGTGAGGACTTCCTAAAGGGTCACCCGGAGATTGATCGCAAGTTGATGCAAGCCGACAGCCTGCGATTTAAAAATGGTGAGCTGGATCTGATTACTATGATCCGTGTCATGCACCATTTACCGAACCCGGAGGCTGAATTCGCCGAAATTTCCCGCGTGTTGGCTGCTGATGGCTATGCCATTATCGAAGTGGCCAACTACTGGCATGCCCGCAATCGCCTAAAACACTTGGTAAAGCATCAGAAGATGCCAGCGCAACCAGTAGACATCCGTTCGGCGGTAAACCGCAACGCCGATGAAATCGCTTTCGTAAATCACAACCCGCGCACGGTTATCAAACAGCTAGCGCACGCTGGCCTGAAGGTGGACCGCATCTTATCGGTCTCTAATCTGCGCAGCCAGGGCCTGAAGAAAATTATGCCCAAGAGCATGATGTTGGCTATCGAAGGTATCTTGCAACCCACATTGGCCAACAGCTTCTTTGGCCCAAGTGTATTCTTCCTTGTAAAGAAGGCCTAGCAGACTCGTTAACGCCATCGCATGTCGTGCTGCGCGGCGGCGAACCTGCAGTATACTGATATGGTATGCAGATAACGGAGGTAAAAGGGGTCGGCGCGGAAATGGCGAAGAAATTCGCCGTGTTAGGCGTGGAAACGGTTGATGACCTTATTACTATGTTTCCACGTCGTTATGAGGACTACTCCCAAGTCGTACCCATTGCCGGGCTGCATCCCGGCATGGTGACTATCAAAGCCGCTATCAAGCAGGCGACTGGCCGTTATGTGCGCCGCGGCATGCATATTACGGAAGCCATAGCGTCAGATGAGACGGGCAGTGTGCGCCTGGTGTGGTTTAATCAGCCATACCGGGCCGCTGGCCTGAAGGCTGGCCACGAATATTACGTTGCCGGCCAGTATGAATTGAGCCATCGGCGCTTCGCACTGATGAACCCGAGCGTAGAATTGGTAAGCGATTTTCCGGCTAATACGGCGCGCATTCTGCCGGTATACCGGGAGACCAAAGGTCTCACCAGTAAGCAAATCCGTAAGGTACTGCGCGAGATCGTGCCTCAAATACGATTGCTGCCCGAAACGCTGCCGCAGTGGCTGCGTGATGAGTACCAGTTAATGCCACGGGCACAGGCGCACGAGATTATTCATTTTCCGCCCGATAAAGAAGCACATGAGCAAGCCAAGCGCCGCCTGGGGTTCGAAGAGGTCTTCGGCCTGACGCTGGCCAGTCTGATGAATAAGTATGAACTGCTAAAAGATGCCGCACTACCTATACCGTTTAACGAACAGCTGGCAAAGCAATTTGTAAGCCACCTGCCATTCACGCTTACCGATGCCCAGCGCAAAGTAGTGTGGCAAATATACCAGGATATGCAAAAGACCCAGCCTATGAATCGCCTTGTGGAGGGAGACGTGGGGTCGGGTAAAACGGTGGTGGCAGCTATGGCGGCAGTGATGGTTATGGCCGAAGGCTATCAGGTAGCGCTGATGGCGCCTACCGAACTGCTGGCCCGGCAGCACGCCGATACCTTGTATAG
>JARIHB010000041.1 GCA_029288515.1 Candidatus Saccharimonadota bacterium
GGAGGCCTTACGCCAAGAGCAAGGTTCATAAGATGCTCGATAACCCCTATTACATCGGCATCATACGTTTTGATGGCAAAGAGTATCCGGGCGCTCAAATACCGCTTATCAGCAAAGAGCTGTTTGAGAAAGTGCAGCTCAAGCTGCATGGCAAGCGGCCTACTCGATACCGGAAGCATGACCCCGTGTTTAAGGGCGTTATACGTTGCGGTAACTGTGGTGGTTTCATTACGTGGCAGTTACAGAAGGGCCGCTATTATGGTGCCTGTCAGCGCACGAGCGAGGAATGTAAGAAAAGGAGGTTATTACGTGAAGACAGAGTAGAGCAGTTGGTTGCTGAGATGCTTGAGCAGCTGGTTTGCCCGACGCCGGAGATTATTCAATGGGTCGCCGACAGTATGCGTGAGCAGCAGCATAGCAATATTGAAGAAAAGGAGCGCCTATGGGATTCGGTTAAGCTACAACTAGACAGGATTAGCCGCATGGATGATCGTCTATATGACGATAAGCTTGCGGGCGACATATCCCAAGAGAAATATGAGGAAAAGCACGCGGCGTTTGCGGCGCAGAGGGCCGAGCTGCAAGAGCAGCTACGTGGCATTGATAGGTCGTTTGGCAACCGGCTCGACCAGACGTTAGTTTTGCTTGAGTTGTCCCAAAAGGCGGCTGAAATCTACGCCAGCAGGACGCCACAGCAGAAGCGCCTCATAATAACCAAACTTTTTAAGAATATGACTGTCGAGGGTGATTCTCTATCGGTTAGCTACACGGATTTTACCCAAGTAATCGCCCAAAACGTCGTAGAAACCCGTAAATTAATTGGAGGCCAAAAATGAAGAACCAAACTATCAAAAATGACCCCGCTGACAGATCAGACGAGGCCACTCTTGAGCTAAAAAAGCAGTTGTGTTCCTTATGGTGGAGCTACAGGGACTCGAACCCTGGACCTCTTCCATGCCATGGAAGCGCTCTAGCCAACTGAGCTACAGCCCCTTACTGTTCAACGACAGATTTTAACAGATATGGCGACGAAAATAAAGCCTAGAAATACCGCCGCTGGCGGGCAAGGACATACACGGCAATGTTGAAGAAAATAGTAAAGCCCAGAATGGCGCTAAACGCCCATGGATGATGCATGAACGGTAATTCCACATTCATACCATATAGACCATAGAACATACTCGGCAGCATAATCAGCACCGTTACAACCGTCAAACGTTTCATGGTGCGGTTTAGGTTGTTAGAGCTAATCGACGAGTACGCTTCGCGAATGTGAATAATGGACTGCATGTTACTGTTACATGCTTCGATGGACTGTTCGTTGTTCAGCAGCAAGTCTTCCACAATGTCCTGGTCTTCGGTGAATAGCGGCATGTAACGTCCCAAAAGCAAGCGGCGCAACGTGGCATTGGTGGGCATCAGCGAACTTAAGAACTCGTTCAGCTCGTCCTCGATCATCACAAAGTCAATAAAGTCCTGGTTACTAATCTCGTGGCCGCGCAGCCGCGAGCGAATGAGCTTAATTTGTTTGCTGGTGCGCGAAATAAAACCATCGTATTGCTCAACGATCTGCTGCAATATCAGCAGGATTAGTTTGGCACGCTGGGTAGTGGCATAGTTAACCTTACCGCGTATAAATGCGTCCAGCGACGGCAGGCGTACTTGCGACACCGTCATCACCAGCTCGTTACTAAATACAAACAGCAGCGGCGCAGTCAACAATTCGCCGTCATCGGCTTTATATGCAAAGCGGACATAAATATAACTTTGTTCGCCCTCTTTCTCCAGGCGAGGCATTTCGTCCTCGTCGAGCGCATCGTGCAGGTGCCCTTCGTTCAAACCAAACCGCTTTACGAGCTGCCTGATTTCGTCGTGGCTTGGTTGCTCGACATACACCCACGAACCTGGCTTGTACGTGTCTAGCTCTTGCACAGTTTCGCTGCGCAGACTCTTAAAGAAATATTTAATCATAACTTTTGCCCTGTTTAGGGATAATACTTATTTCATATTGTACGCTACGTTGTGCGGGGCTGAAACAATGAACGTGTTAATCGTCGGCTTCTAAAAAGGCTCGCAGCTTATCAATAGCTTGTGCTCGCATAGAGAAGGGCTGTTTTTCGTCATCGGTCATTTCGCCATATGTCTTATCTGAGCCTTCAGGGATAAAGTCAGCATTCCAACCGAAATCGGTACTGCCGCGCGGTTCGGGCGGGATGCTGCCGCGCACGCTATGCTCAAAAAAACGCATGTCCGTGCCATTGTACCAGGCGTAACAAATAGATACCGTGGCCTTTTGGCTGTCGAGCCGGGCAACTAAATTCGTAAGACCCTCCCCGCCTAATTCCTCCAGAAACCACTTTATGTACGGGCCGGGCAACGCACCCAGCGCGTCAAATGTTACACCCACGTCCTCTACGAGCACTGGCTTTTTAAGTTGCGCATATGCCTGGCGAGCTTTATGTGCGGCAACCGCCTGCAGGTCGAGCGACTGAATCTCTTCAATGTCCAGTTTCTGGTGCCGAACAGGCAGGCCAAGCCACAGTTTCAGCTGGACCGCCTTCTTTTCGTTGCCGCTAATAAACGTAAAATCTTTCGCCACCTATTTTACTTCCAGCATTCCTCGTAAATCGTCCTCAGAAATCTGGGCAGTGCCTAACTTTTCGGCTTTAGCCAGCTTGCTCGCGCCCACATTTTTGCCGACTACCAGGTAGCTGGTATCTTTACCGACGGATGTTTGGAAGGTGCCGCCCAGAGCGCGGATTGTATCGGCAAACTCGTCGCGTGAGCCGTGTTCGAGGCCGCCAGTGATCACAAAACTCTTGCCGTGCAGCGGACCGCGGGCATGTGATTCGTAGTGGGGATGCACGCCTAATTCTTCAAACTTCTTAAGCAGCGCGGCATTGTCTTCGTCCGCAAACCACGCCAGGATAGATTCAGCTACCGTATCGCCGATGCCCTCCACCTGCAGCAGCTCATCGAGCGTCGCCTCGGCCAGCTTGTGTACACTGCCAAAATGCTCAGCCAGGTCTATGGCTGTTTGCTGGCCGACATGGCGAATGCCCAGGCCGTATATAAAACGCGGCAGCTCAGGCTCTTTTGCTGCTTTAATGGCCTCAGTAAGATTGGAAGCTGATACGTCGGCAAAGCGGTCCAGTTGCAGTACCTGCTCTTTTGTTAACGCATATATATCGGCCATGTCCTTTACCAGGCCGGCATCCACCAGCGCAATAACGTTCTTTTCGCCTAACGTGTCAATATCCATGGCCGATTTGCTGGCATAGTGCATAAGCGCACGCTTCAAAAGCAGTGCGCCGCTCGTATTTTTGACGCGGTATACTGCTTCACCCTCCGGCCGGACAAATTCCAGTTCCGGATACTGCCGTGCCAGTTCGGCTTCCATATTAAACGGCTTCGTGCCTTTAGGGCGCAGCTTGGTCAGGACCTTGGAAACCTGCGGGATAATGTCGCCGGCTTTAAAAATAACGACTGTATCACCGACGCGGATATCTTTGCGGACGATTTCGTCGGCGTTGTGCAGGCTGGCGTGCTGCACTGTAGTGCCCGCCACCTGCACGGGGTCGAACACAGCCACGGGAGTAGCAGCGCCTGTTCGGCCGATGCTCAGCACAATATCCTGTACGACCGTAGTCGCCTCTTCGGCGGCATATTTGTAGGCTACTGCCGCCCGCGGCGCTTTGCCAACCACACCCAGACGGGCGAATAATTCACGGTCGTTTACCTTAATAACCAAACCGTCAATGTTGTAGGGCAATTCAGACCGCATTTTTTCCCAGCGGGCAGCCAATTTCATAATCTGGTCAACGCTACGCACCACTTCAGCTTTATTATTAGCAGCAAGGCCGAGGGCACGAATCGCTTCGTAGGCGTAGGCTACGGTAGGCACATCATCTGGATCGTCGCGCCGCAAATCGTAACCGCGGAAGCGCAGCGGACGGGCCGCGGCCAGCTTTGGATCGAGCTGGCGAATACTGCCAGCCGCAAGATTACGAGGGTTCGCATACAACGGGTCGCCGGCGGCAGCTCGCTTCTTGTTGAGCGCTTCGAAGTCTTTCTTGTAGATAATAATCTCACCCCGGATCTCAGTACGGCCATGTAAAAAGGTTTCAAAACCCGCTGCAGTGCGCAAACGCGTAGGCACGCTGTCCATAGTACGCACATTCATAGTTACGTCCTCTCCTACGAAACCATCACCGCGGGTTACTGCCTTTTGCAATACGCCGTCTTCGTACCACAATGCGCACGCCAGGCCGTCCATCTTGACGTCAGCAAAAAATTCTGGCTCCCATTCGGGCGCCAGTTTACGCAAACGCCCCACCCAGGCCTCTATCTCTTCTGCGTCAAAGACATCATTCAGACTGAGCATACGGGCCGTATGGCGTACCTGCGTAAAGCCGGGCAAGGGTTTACCGGCTACGCGCTGCGTGGGACTATCTGGCGTAATAAGTTCTGGGTAGGTCGTTTCAAGCTGCTGCAGCTCGTGCTTTAAGCTGTCGGCAGCCGATTCGCTCATAATCGACGTATCAAGCACATGGTAGTTGTACCGGTACTCATTAATCAACTCCCGCAGCTTTGCTACCCGAGCCGCGGCTTTATCAGCGGGTGTTTGTTTCATAATAATGACCTATATAGTGCGTATACGTAGCTATGCACGATTGGCAGCGCAACCATTGACAGCAGCAGGAATACCCACGGCGCCGCCGGCGTATATATGAGAATAACCGGAAATAAAACCACCGCCCCGGCAATGAGCATCACTAATGGTAAAAATAAAAGCTTACGAAGGACTGCCCACCGCCGAAACTGTACCAGCTGCGATGCCGACTTGAGAGCCGCCATGGGCCGCATATTCGGCAGACTAACGATATACAACGCGATAATGGAAGAGCATATAAGATACAACGATAACAGCACTGCCAGAAATGCCACCACCGCCCACAGTATTTGCTCGGCCGTAGTGGCAGCAATGCCGGTGCCGTTCACGGTTGAATATAAATACACACCAATGGCAGCCGGGATAACCTGCACAGCGATCACCACGAGCACCAGTACGAATGGCACAAGGGGATACGCCCCCTGGTAGAATCCATCACGGATACCCACCTTACGGCCAGCATACAGCTGCCGGAGCGTCCATATAAGAGCCAAGCTCATGAGCACCTGAATAACTGCCTGATAGACACTCGCGCCCGGATTCTGGCCTGATGTGCTATTCGTAACAAGATATGCAAACAGTGACGCGCCATTAATAAGCCACGACAGGCTGGTGTGCCCTGCCTGTTCCAACGTGGCTTTGGTTTCGGACAGGCTGGTAACCGAAAAACCCTGTACTAGAATAAAATTCAATACCCCGTATATAAAGCTCAGCGCCAGGAACAGTTTCCAGTTATGTTTCAGTACGCCCAGGGCGCCACGCATAATACTCAACGAACTCGGTATCGTCGCCCCTTCACTTTTAATGTGCTTGTGTACGCGGAATGACTTATATTGCGGCTTTTTGAGGCGACGGGGTTTTTTGTCGTCTGGCGGTGTTTTGGAGACCGAGGCCGGCTGTTTTTTTGTTTGTGTGCGTTTTGCAGGAGTCTTAGCCATGTAAATAGTTTAAGCGTGCGAACCCATTTTGCGCAAACGCGCAATGCGATCGTCGATGGGCGGGTGGGTGCTGAACAGGTTCGCTAATGAGGACCTCTTAAGCGGATTGGCAAAAAACATATGCGCGGTTGCCGTATTCGGCCGCCGGGTAGCAGAACCATAGTCGCGTATTTTCTCCAGGGCGCTTATCAGCCCCTCCGGATACCGTGTGATAAGCGCACCAGTACTGTCCGCCAGATACTCGCGGCGGCGTGACACTGCCAGCTGCACCAAGGTGGCGACAATCGGCGCAATAATCGCGGCAACAATACCTACTATCAATAACACCGGATTCGGCTGGCGGTCGTCATCACTACTGCCACCAAACCAAAACATGTGGGTAATAATGTCAGCAATTAAACCAATAGCACTCACCAGGCCAAAGACAATCATCATCACTCGAATGTCATAGTTTTTCACATGCCCCATCTCGTGCGCCAGCACCGCTTCCAGCTCATTGTCATTCATAGCTTCAAGCAGCCCGCGAGTAGCACACACAATAGCATGGTCCGGATCGCGGCCGGTAGCGAAGGCATTTAAAGCCGCGTCTTCCACAACGTACACCTTTGGCATCGGCATGCCAGTGGCAATGCTCAGGTTCTCCACTGTGCGGTACAGGCGCGGTTCTTCTTTTTTAGTGACCTCGTGGGCGCCATTGGTGGCAACTGCTAATTTGGCAGCGGCAAAATACTGAATTAACGCATACACGGACGCACCAATCAGCGCCACATAGAAAAATAGCGGCCGGCCGAAATAGACGCTTATAAACCATCCAAGCAGGCCGATTATCACGCCGAACAACCCAATAATCAGCCAGGTGCGCCGTTTGTTGCTGGCTATCTCACTATACATACGGAAATACCCTTTGGGTTAACGTATTAAAATTTGACGTCAACTGGCTTCTGAGCTGCAGACTGCTCAGCCTCATCAAGCTCAAAATATTCTTTGTCTGCCTTAAATCCGAGCATCGTAGCAAAGATATTGGTAGGAAAGGTCTTGCGCTTGGTGTTAAAGTCGCGCACGACGCCATTGTAAAAGCGGCGGGCGGACATGATCTTGTCTTCGGTGTCAGTCAGTTCATCCTGCAGGGCTTTGAAATTCTCGTTTGCCTTCAGCTGCGGGTAGTTCTCGGCAACCGCGAATAAACTCTTCAGCGTTTGCTCGAACATATTTTCGGCGTGCGCGGTGTCGGCCACGCCCTGGGCGTTTACTACCTGGGCGCGAGCCTTCGTAACATCTTCAAATACTGTTTTTTCATGGCTAGCGTAGCCTTTTACGGTGTTCACCAGATTCGGAATCAAGTCCACGCGGCGCTTTAGCTGCACCGTAATATCGCTCCAGGCCTCCTCGGCGCGCTGATTCAAGCGGACCAGGCCGTTATACATCGACGCAAGGACAATAATCACTACCACGACGATGCCGATGATAATCAAGGTTGTAACCATAGCTCTACAAAACTCCTTATAATTGTAATTTTAGTATACGCTCCACAGCTGTAAATTACCATGAGACCGCTGCCGTGAAGATGAAATAAATATGAAAAGCGCTAGACAGCACTTGCGCAACATGTGGTATACTCCAGGTGTCTACACTTACAATTAGGTTCTTTGTCGTTTTATACCTGGAGATGGGCAGCCATTGTTACCAACGGGTATAAATAACCTTGTTGTAGGTGTAGACAGCCAAAGCAATGGCTGTCCTTTTTTATGTATACGGACAGCCATGCTTATGGCAGACAGTATACATAAATAATGAAAGGCCGCAACATGGTAATGCTTATTACCCGCCCCACCACCTTACCTTCTCAAGTTATATGTATTATCTGCAAGGAGCCTGTCCAACCGGACCAAGCCACCAGCGGTTCACTGGATGCCAATAATCAGCAGGCCTACGCTTGCAGCCATCACTTGTATAACCGCCGTCTATGGGTGCCGGAATGGGCGGCCTTCGAAATAACCCAACAGCGCATTCGGTCGAAAGCCAAGGAATCAGCGTAATGATCCTCCATCTTGATAATGGCCGCTGGTATATAGATGTCCGCGGGCCAGGCAGTAGTGATCAGCACAGTTTAGATTTAAGCCTCCACCTGCCCCGGCGTCTCACTGCCGGACATGTGGTGATCGTAGCCGAAAATCCCCGAGTATTTTTATCAGTAATTCGCAAACGCTGGATGCGGCTTTTATATGATGTGGAAATACAGCGCTCCAGCACGCTCGACCCGCTGCGCCGCGAAAGCCTGCAACACGAGGTAGAACGAATGCGCACCTGTACGTTCTCCGCCAAAGCACCGCCAGACGCGCCAGTCGGAACCCAAATATTCGTCGTAAAGCCCGACTGGCTGACGGATCTTCCCGAACATATGACGTTATACATTGCCACGTCACTCACTACCCAACAGATAGTACAAGCGATGAAACGGCTGCGGCGGGGCGGACTGATCGTTATTTACGGAAACTGGACAGCCGACTACGAAATACTCTTGCATCAAACGTACCAATAAACGGTTCGGATACCGTGCAGGCAAAATGAAAAACGACCGTCGGGTGACGATCGTTTTTCATTGGTGGGCGCTGAGGGATTCGAACCCCCGACCCTCTCGGTGTAAACGAGATGCTCTAGCCAACTGAGCTAAGCGCCCATTAATAGGCTTGCTCAATTGTACGTTATAGGAGGTAATTTTGCAATACTAGAGGCCGCTACTGATCGTGAGGGCCGTACAACCTACCGATCGCCTCGTTACGAGGGATGCCAAGGACGTCGACGAGCATGTCAAGAACAGCTACCCTCTTGTGGCCGCCGTGTGTTCTGACATGGCGCGTATTACTTGCCTTAACAATAAGGTCAGCTAACCCTGCACTCCCTTCAGGCGTATTACTACCCGGGTATATGTGCCTGATCGCCTGGCCCACTCGCTGCGTCATGTCAGCGATATACGACGGGGGCCCGGCGTTACCATCGCCAACATCAAACATAAATTCTACAAGGCGGGCTACAGTGTATTCTTGCGCGCCTTCTTCAAACTCAACTGGCGTGCCAATTCGCTGGGCAGCGGATACGACGTTAGTCAGAGCCTCCGACACGTCCCTTCTGGCAGCTACCAGCAGGCGAACTTCTTGTTCGCCATCCACTTGCCGTGCTACCACCAACTCTTCGTCAATCGCTCGCCAATCGCCTAAAAGCCTGTTGCATGACCGGTTCAAAAAAACACCCGCTTCGTCACCGGTATATACATGCACAGATGGGTTGTCACCTTCAAACCACGATGCCGGGTTATCAAGCGGAACCTCTGTCTGACCATTGACGCCTACATAGAATAGATTAACGTGTGGGTCTTCGCCCACCTGTACAAGCCGCAAACTGAAATGATCATGCTCAGCTACACCACCTACATAGACATCGTCGTCTCTACTACCACCCAGGCGCTCATACACAACCACCGATTGACCTGCTGCAATTTTACTACCAAGCGCATCTACGGCTCTAACCCGCGCCTCACGTTCATCGGGAGTCTCTTTATTGCCGTCGACCGGGCTGAGGCGCACTGCGTCAGCTACATGATCCCTGCCGGTAGCGTAGCCCTCAGCCGTTTTAGGAAGCACGTTATAATACATCTGACGACCCATACTTAATGTTCCATCTACAGCTTCATCATGGGAGTTAACCATATCCTGTAAGCCGGTGTGCTCTGACTGCAATCCATGCAGCCGAGAGCGTAACACGTCCATCTCGCCACGGATTTCTTCAAGCCTGGCTGTGTTAACTTCATGCTGTTCACTCAGCTCCGCTACGGCACTCAACACATTACGTGTCAATTCGGCGGGGTCAACACCATAAGGACCATACTCCGTCGACGGACCACCCGGGTCTGCACCTTGGGGCAGGAAATGCGGATTACCCATATCTCCGCCATAGGGAGGAACATATGGATTTCCATGACCCTCAGGGCTCTCGCCGCCAGAATCAATGCCCGACATGCCTATTCTCACCCCTCTTCCTGGTTCGTGAACCGAGCGTAGATTTCGGTATAGTTACCCCCTGTAAGCCTGGCAATACTGTGCGCGGCAAATATACGAGGCTGCTCTTCACCTTGGATGCCCAACTGCTCACTCACAGCCTGTACCAGATACTCCCTTAAGGATTCATTCGTTATGCCGGGATTGAGCTGTCGGACAGCGCGACCGACCCTCTCCATGCGCTCTACCGGTTGTTCGAAGACTTGTCCACCGCCAATACGTACGAAGTGATTAACTAACATATCGCTCATAGCAGCACCCCGCTCGCCAAAATCCAAGGCTACGCCTGCCCGATCAGAGATCTCCAGTGTATCAACGAGGTTGGATGCAACGAAAAAACGTTCTCTGTCAAGACGGCCATATGCTTCTTGATTACCCTGTTCACCCGCATCGGTCATTGCCTGTGAAAGATCGTGGATAGCATCGGTAAACCCGTTGCAGTCAGCAGTCAGCAAGGCAGCGCTCGCTTCCTGGCCAACGCCTACCGTGATATTCGGCTGGACATCAACGTCGGCATGGCCGGTCTCGGGATCTTCATGCCCCATAGAAGCGAACGCTGCGCTATTCATTAGAGCAACAGGATGATCTCCTACCCCTACAACGAACATACTGCTTAACGGATCGTGCGGGAACGGAGCAAACGAGAGGCCGCCAGGATGGTCATGAGCTGCCGCCGCTGAATATGACACATACCCTCTCCCGTCGACAAGCCGCACAACCGCCGGCTGGTCGGGGACAATCTGTGCTGACATTTCCATCAGTGCAGCAACGCGCGCTTCGCGTTCGGCGTGAGACTCATAGTTATCGAATGGCGGGCTTAGCTGTAACGCTGCCCGTAAATACTCTTCACCATTTACTACACCATCCGCAACAGCAGCTTGTTCGCTTGCCATATTCCATATATGAACGCGGCCTGTAGCTAAGAGGTCACCCATAGCCGTCTCATCATCCTCGGCCTGCTGCTGCAGAGCCCCCAATTCTCTCTTTACTTCCTGGAAGTCAGGAGAGGTCTCGTCTAGTAATGAACCTAGTTGCTCCACTCTTTGTCTTAGCACCGCCGCTATTGCTCGACGTGTTACAGAATTGGAACGCAAAGTATCAAGCTGAGCGACTGTACTGCTTACAACCTCTCCCAGACGAGCATCAACAGATGCTTCATCTGTCACTGCAGCTTCATGGCTTACTTGATGGTCTCTATGTTCTGCCGTTGGCTGATCAGCATCAGGCACAGGTATATCACCACGATCATCGGGCGCCCCGCCATATTCACCCGCAAAACCCCCACTGGAAGCAGTTGGTAAAAATGGCGCATCCGATTGGCTCACTCCCTCGCCGTAGCCAGGCAGGGCATCCGGAGGCACCAGAGGATCCGGGAGGTGTCCGGTAAAATCGGACATGTCTCCGCCAGATCCCAGCCCATCATGAGGTTGTTCAGGAAAATCGAAGGACATAATTACGCACTCCTTTCGGTCAAATTGGTAGGTCGATAGAGGAATTGTATATCATGCACGCAAAAATAACAGTACACAAATTACCCATCTGTGATGTACGCCAACAGCCAACAAGGGCTTGAACCAAATAACAAATATAAAATAAAAAAGCGCCGGCGAACCGATCGTCTTCTTACCTGTAATAAGTTCATGGTGCGCCAATGCGACCGTAGATGGAACACTTTGGAGTCTAGTATTTTGCTGATGTACGAGAAGCTTTTAAAAATAGGTTTTGATCCTCATCCTACTACCGAGCCGGGGTTGGACTCGATAGCTTTATACTGATACTTATGCTTCTCATTATTTGCTATCTCTTTTATTTTGCTGCTGCTACCATCTCACCGTTGCAGCGCCGTAAGCTCTCGCTTGCAAGCCATGGCAGTGGCTATGCGCCGGCTTTTGCTTTCAGGGTTTCTATTGTCGTTGCTTGTCTGGGTTTGCTTTTGCCTTTCTTTTCAGTGGCGGAATTCAAAGGTGAACCACTAAAACTCTTCCTTCTCGCACTTACATGCGGTGTATTCGGCGCGATGTCCATCTCCAGTCAATACTGGGCACAAAAGCATGTTGAGGCTGGCCTTACGACTCTTGCCGGCAATGTATATACGCCTGTAACAATTATCTTGGCGACCTTTGTACTTGGAGAAGGGTTGACGTTGATGCAAGTTGCAGGAACAACGTTATTACTTGCCTCAATCGTGACAGTTTCTAAGAAACACCACTTAGGCAAGCTGCGCTTTGATAGATATTTTATGGCGATGATTTTGAGCGGCATTGCGCTAGGGATTGCGCTAACCGCAGAACGCGCCCTCCTTAATACTACAGGTTTTACGACAGGTACATTGCTAAGCTGGTGGTCGCAGGTTATCGGACTGGGATTCGCAGCCCTTTGGTATGGGACAAAAACCACCTTTACAACAAAAGAAACACTTGTAACTGGGGGCCTTCGTTTTCTGCAGTTATTTTCGTGGGTTTTGCTGGTCTACGCAGCAGGCAACCTTAGCGTTGTGTCCGCAATAACGACTTTTAAAGTGGTTGTTATTTTTGTTTTTGCTGCGATATTTCTTCATGAACGCGAGGACTTAACGCGAAAAATTATAGGCAGTGCGATTGCTGTTGGTGGGCTGCTCTTGATGAAATGAACCGGAAAGGACTTGAACCTGTGCCAACAGATTACTCGGCCAAAAAGAAAAGCTCCAAGAATAAATTCTGGAACCTTTCTATCTGGAATAAATTGGATCAGACCATGGTGCGCGAGAGAGGACTTGAACCTCCACGGGTTGCCCCACTACCACCTCAAAGTAGCGCGTCTACCGATTCCGCCACTCGCGCGTAATCCACCGTTAACTCAGGTATTGTACGATTTTTAAGAGAAAAACTCAAGGCTAGCCGGGTACCGGAGCTACCCTATCTTATCAAGGACATCAAGCAGATCCATGTTAAAGCGGTCAGTGAGCAGCTGCGCTATATTTTGCCTACTATATATTCCCGGGTACCGGGACCGCCACTCGTGGCTTCTGCGCATGATGTAGTCGGCGAGCGTTTCCTCGGCATTTGCAGGCCAGAGCTCGTCCAGCGCGGCGAGTGAAGGTTTATAGCTATCCTTAGCGTAATCGCCTTGGCATAGAGTATCCAACAGCGCGTCACCCGCGAACATATGAAGGCCTACACCATCTCCCAAGGCCGCACGTACATCTGCTATCATATTTACTTCTTGAGCAGCAATCAGCACGTCCATCATGTGTGCTCTAACTATAATCTGATCGGTGAGTGTTTGCGCTGGCGATATACCGCTACCAAACAAAGCATCATACTCGCGTACGCTCGCCGCAACCTCACTGCTCAGGTGCGGCGCTACGGCATCACCGCTTACTACCCGTATTTTTGACGCAGCTCTAGGAGTGGCGTCTTCATCTCCAGGCCAGATATGCACTGTATCAGCCGCATTGATTTCCGTCCTATCGTTAATGCCCATCGTAAAATAGGTTAATGCTTTTTGTACTCCGGCGCTTTGGAATGGCACGATTTCAGCCCCCACACTTAGACCGTCATGGTCCGGCACACCGGCAATGTACATTGGCCGGTCCTCCCCAATTATCAGTAGCGTTGGCACACCAGCGCTTATCCGCTCACTCGCTTCTTGTAGTGCACCCAACCGCAGCTCAATAACTGTTTCACGGTCGAGACCCTCAAACGGATTATTACTTTGCACCACGGCAGTTTCCAATGCTTTCGGCCCGATCGCATAGCCACGGGAGCTATCCAGTGCGTCCCAGGCTGCACGCCGTTGACTATACAGCAGATCATGCGCATGTTCAGAATATACTGTATAGGAGTTGGGGCCATCTGGCGGATATGCTCTCGCTCGTTGATGGCGCCCATACCTCCCATCCGATACCCCGGCCTGTGCAGATCCCGGTGGTAGTAGATCGGTAACAAAAAGCTCCTGCCCAGTGTTAGCAGGAGAAGCATACGTACCAACATCGGCAGCATCATACTCTGTCGACGGGTACCGCTCGCCGGGACCAGCATCCATACACCTATTCTAAACTAAAAGACACTATTTGCAACGACGCCTACACTAGGCACTCCTACGAGCGGGGCATGTGATCGTACAGATGGTTCATAGTATACGATGAGCGCATAAGCGGCTTTATAGCGTCCAGCGTGACATGCATCTTTACACCCGGATTCAACAGGCCATAAGGGTCAAATATTTGCTTTACCTTCGCAAATAAATTGTATATGTCTTCACCGTACAGCTTCTGCAAATAAGGGCCGCGCAACCGGCCATCGCCGTGTTCACCGCTAGTGCTCCCACCTAAAGAGATAACCAAATTATAATACTCATCAATGATACGGAAGGCCTTCTGGCGGTCTCCCACCTGAGCCAGGTCGAGGAACGGCTGCATGTGCAGGTTCGCGTCGCCGGCATGACCCCATACAGCAGCCTGCAGGTGGTGACGGGCAAACAGCTGATATACGCCATCTAGGTACTCGCGTAAGCGTTCCGGCGGCACAATACCATCCTCAATAATCGGCAATGCCTTTACGCCGCCCTCGCCATGGGCCACTACTGCCGCTGATGCGTGGCGCACCTTCCACAGTTCGTCCTGTTTAAGGGCGTCCGTTTCCACATGCGTACCGGCAGCGTGGGTTTCAAGGATCTTAAGGGCGCGTTTGGTTATTTTCTTCTGTACCCGCTCGCTGGCATTATCAAACTCAACCATGAGTATAACCTTGGGTAGCGGTGAAGGCACGAGATCCTTCAGTTGGTTAGGGTTCAAACGCTGCACAACGCTCAAAAGATGCTCATCCACCATCTCAATAGCGCTTGGCATCTCCGATAGGCTGCGCAGCTCCAGTACGGCAGCCTGGGCTTTCTCAATATCATCAAAATAACCGACCATCAACGTAGTAGTCGGGGAGTAGACTTCGGTGTCAAGAGCAACTTCGGTAACAATCCCCAGCGTACCCTGCGAACCGACTATTAGCGGCGTAAGGTCTAACGAACCGTCACGGCGCTTAACGTCAGCTAGATCGTAGCCAGCAGCATTTTTGGTTACGCCCAGCTGCATTTTTTCTATTAGCTCACGGTTTTCATCTATCAACGAATCAATTGCCCGATAGATTTCGCCTTCAAAACTCGCGAGGCCGAGTTTTTTGTTAAGTTCTTTTTTACTCAAACGGCCAGTGTCAATCACTTCACCGTTAGCCAGCACCACGCGCAGCCCCCGCACGAAATCACGCGTCGAGCCATATTTAACGCTCTTCTCGCCGCTGGCGTCTGTCTCT
>JARIHB010000065.1 GCA_029288515.1 Candidatus Saccharimonadota bacterium
TGGATATGAATAAGCGCCGTGGCCAGGACCTGGCAGTAGTTACTGCCAGTGACGGTTCTTATGTATTAAGAGGTTTCTACTTGCCACATGGCCGGTAAGACTGCAAGATCACCAAAAAATACAAAGCAACGTCAAACCGTCGCTCCTGCTGCTAAGGCGAAAGAGCCTACCGTTACCACTAGTGAAACTATCATTACTACTGCAGAAGCAGGAGCAGAAGACCTTGAGACCAAGGTAAACCAACTCTCCGCACGGTTAGATAAGCAGATCGACAAACAGCACAGTGACCAGCGAAATATATTTATAGGCGTTTTGCTTGCGGTAGTGTTAATTGTTGCTACAGTCGCCGCGGAGGTAATTATGTTTAACGCCAATTACGACAATGGTCTGGATGAATTACGCAAACAACATCAGGAGGATTATCGTAGCCTGCGCGACACAATGGATAGCCAGCGCGACACTATAAACCAACAGCTTTTGGAATTAAAACTGAATCAGCCCCAGGATTCGCAGCAGTAGATTTATTTATTCAAACGGCACATCAGCGCCCAGAACATGTTGGCCCGCTTCCGGTTGCTGTACCGCCAAGCGTACTCATTAGCGTAAGCCTGTATATATTCTTTGCCGATATGCCGGTACACGCCTTTAATGCCGCGCTTGAAGTGCGACCAGACATTCTCGATGTTTTGGGTGTAGCTGTCGGCAGTAACATATTCACCGATGCCATGCTCCGTCGTCCGGTGATCGTAGCCAAGCCGTGGCAGTGTCCGGTATGCCTGCCAGCCGTCCGTATGGACAACAGCACCGTACTTCACATTCGCCTCAATAAGTGGCCGGAGTATCCGGGCGCCTGCTGTTTTTACATGCCACACCCGCACACCGCCACCGCGCTGCACAATACCGAACAGGATCTCGCCCTTACGACGGGCATCGCGGCCGTAGTTACGGCGGGCGCTACTGCGTTTGTAGACATTCGGGTGAATATACGTTTCGTCCACTTCGACCTCACCGGCAAGCAGACTGTCGTCCGGCGTGGCCATCATCTTCCGGATCTGGTGCATCATGCGCCAGGCTGTTTTGTAGGTGACGCCCAGCTCGCGCTCAATTTGTTTGGCGCTGGTGCCAGCTTTATTCGTGCTCATTAGGTAGATGGCATGAAACCATAGTGTCAGCGGCGTATGCGACTTATGGAAGATCGTACCGGCAGTCGGTGACACATGCCGGCCACAGTGGCCGCATGAATACACTTTGCGCCCGGCAATTTTATAGTGCTGCGTCACTTCGCCGCACGTTTTGCAGGTAATGCCATTCGGATATAGATATTCCACCAGCCACTGCAGGCATGCTGCATCGTCCGGGAAATCGGACTGTAGGTCCTTCACGGTATATTTCATGGGTCTCGACAACCTATTTAAAAATAATACCTTACCATTTTGTGGTAATATTCGCAACTGATACATGTGCGCCTTTAATACGCCCGTGCTACAATGTGGCTACGGAATCTTGGCAAACCCTCTTGGCGGAGGGTTTTACCTTTTTGTTGGGGTGGCGCCCGGTGAGGGGATCGAACCCTCGTCCTTCAAGTTCGGAATCTTGACGCTCTATCCACTGAGCTACCCGAGCAAAAATAAAAACCCGCAACGACTTTTGGCCGTGCGGGCTCTTACTAGAATTATAGCATAAGTGTGTTTGATAGCTCGCACACCTCTTTACCCCTGTCCAAAGGCTTTCTTTGGTGGTATAAAGAGAGGGTCGAGATCAGTAGTAATATTTTGGTTGAACCCAGCGATGGGCAGCCACTCTTTGGTAGTTTAGGTTCAACCTATACTATTGGTCTCGACAGCCAAGTGGCTGTCCTTTTTTATACCTAAAAATCGGGGGATTTATGGATGTGGCTGTGCTAATCGCAAGGTTTATCATTGCCGTTATATACGGCTGGCTGTTTTGGGCTATATACAGCCGCGAACGAGAGAGCGGTCAAACCAAGATGCGAGCGATACTGAACGGCGCTGCTGGCGCGGCAGTATTCACAGTACTAGTGTTGATCGGTATGGCTTTGGGTCGGCCGTGATGTTAGGGTATAAGTGCCTAAGTAAGGAAGGGGCTTTATTTCGGGACTGAAATAAAGTGTATACCAAATTTATGTTCTATCGCACTTCTTAGCGTTGACTCAGATAACTCTGAATCTTGGCCTACGAATTCTTGTAATAAACCCTTTTGGAATCGATTTAACGTTTGGGCTAGATCAATAGTTTGCAGTGTATCAATGTGTTCTGCTAGCTCATTAACCCTTGTTATGAAACTATGGTGATGTACTGCTAAAAATCAATTACGCCATCACCTATGTCAACATGCTGCACCGGCTGCTGTCCCCGACCGGCAAGTCCCAAGCGCTCCAGGCGTTGTATAAAGGCGGCATTCGGGCCGTCGGTAATCTCATGCTTTGCGTTAAGAAAAACGAGACTACCCCAACTGTCTTCGTACCTACCAGCATCAGACTCTGCCTGCAGCGCAGCGGCCTCTGCGATCAATTCCGGATGGGTCTGCTCAATAATATCCAGGAAACGATTACCGAGTACCGCGTAGCCCTGAGCAAGCTCACGCTGTTGCTCGTCGTAGCCCGGCTGACCGTACTCGATATGAGAGCCATCAGCTGCTGGTACGGTTAAAATGTCAACCAATGAAAATACCTGCCCGGATAGTGGTGCGTTGTATAACCCACTTTTTGCCGATAGGTCAACAAACCCTATTCCTTTTTGAGCGTCAATGAGGAAATTCTGATAGCGGGGATCAGTCCGCAGGCCCGCCTGGTCGATTGCAATAAAACCATTGATTGCTTTTGTGAGCATACTATCAGATATAGCTAGTCGTTCGTCACGCGGCACCTCATCCATGCGGTGGCCTGGTACCTCAGACACTATCATTTGGCGTTCATTAAAGTCGGCTGCGCGCAACTGCGGCACTTCGGCTACAGCCGGGTCGACCGCTTCACTCAAACGATACGTGCGTAGTTCGTCGTGCGTCAGAAAACCTTGTCTGCCGTCACGCACCACCAACCGCTCCCCGCCAACTTGCATACGAGCAACGCGTGTATTAGTACCACGTAACTGTTCGCCAGGGCTATCAAATGCTTTACTAGCAGCTTCGCGGTAGCGGTCAAACGCAGCAATCTTTTCAGCGCCATATGCAATATCTCGCTGTTGTTCCTCATCTAGGTTGGTTATGAAGCGATTAAAATCTGCTGCCGGCACCTCTGTGGTTGTAACGGTACCATCATACTTTTTACGTACGCCTACAAGCGGCTTACCAGCTGCTAGCTCGCGGGAAGCGTAGTCAAGGTTACAACGGTATGTTTTAGCTACTTCGTGCGGCAACATATCGACGAACGCAGCAACTTCACTTTCTGCCAGTTCCGGCGGGTGGACGGCCAGCGCTTCAGCTGCAGTTAGCTCCGCTGGGGCGGATACCGGCTGATCAGCGACTTGACCTGCGTGGTAATCAACCCGTTGTAGACCCTCTCCCAGTTGATCATACCTATAGCCCAGTGAAGCGCTCGGATAAGCCTCTTCCCCAACTCTAGAATTGTTATCATACATATTTTCCATAATAAGTTGTTCGCGTGGTATACCTATGTGGATGCTATATAAATATTACCATATTATCGTTAATAATTCAATCTTTACAGACCATATGAATGATACCACGAGATGTCACCTGCCGTACCGAATCATCGCCACCTTGCGGCCTGTTGCACTTACACAGGCCGGGCTCCGGAGTCTCAACAAAGCCCCACGCGACGCTATAGACTACCGGCCTCATTCCAACTTTTACCTATGGTAATATGCCGGCAATTACTGCAGTCCCAAAGGAGTGCTTGGCTGTCTAAGTAGCCTTATCGCCATGCGACAGGTCTTCGGGGTACGCTGTAGCCACGGTGAATTCCGGACTGCCATATTCTAACCCCTCAGCAAATACCTTCAGGCGGAATGGATACCGTCGGCCTATGTGCCCTTCAGGCTTATATACAACCAATGTAGGGACCACCAAACCGCCGAGTTGCGTGATTGCTTTCGCATGCTGTATTTCGTGGTCTATCCTAAGCTCAACCCGATCGGCCGACAGCGAATCCCGCTTTTTGGCTGCCGGGTAGCGCCCCCGTTCGGGGCAGTATATACGCTTTGCGCGTCCGCTTCAGGGAATAGTGCAGATCCAGCCTGGGGCGGTATATCAGTTACATCTGCTATACGGCCCTCAATGACTTCGGGGGCGCCAGGGCGAGGCGCGGCTTCTGTATGTATCATAATATAAACATTAGGAATATTATTGATATTTTGTCTATGTTAGTAACAGATAATTGCTAACTCCTACTAGGAGATACCGTCTGCATGGTGGGTTTAACCCACGGGGTTTATTTTTGTTTCACCTCCTACCGCTGTTAAAGTAGGACTTATTATGAGTCAGCTCCAAATTGGCATCGTAAAGTTTTAACCCAACTACCTTTTGAGCTGAGGGTGACGACGACATTGTCCATCAATGACAGACAGTATAGGTTTTCTTAAAGTTGCATTATTAGCAATAATATGGTAATGTTTATAGTACGTTAGTCCTGCGCATCGCAGAAAGGTAAAAATGCCTGAAGCATTACCTGAATCAAATACAACTGAAGTACAACGCATGCTAAGAGTTGGTAACATACTTGGCCTCACCCAAGACGTCAACTTTGAGCAAGCGATCGCTGATCACCTGGCCTCTGAGAGCAGGTGTTTACCGCACACTATCGAGCAGCAACAAGCACTACTGGACGCCCACAGCGTAACTGGCATCAACCCGAGTAGCACCCCCGAGCCACATCGCTTGGACGCCCTAACAGAGAAAGACTGGGAGGCCGTCAGGGATTCTCCGTCTCCATTACTTACATTATATGCCGCAAGCAACTATCACTACCAGGATCAAGAGACTACTTTCATACCGGCAGCCAGTCAATATCCTCGTCATCGTGACCTCAGAAAAGGTTACGAAGGCCAGACTAATGAAGCGCTCATACGATCTCTCCCTCTAATACATGGGATGACAGCCGACGCTTTTACAAAATTAATACATAGCGGCGCCGTTATGCAGAGCAACAAGCAGCGCTATAAGGAAAGTGACAAAGATGCACTTGCCTTCCATGGCGCGGGCGTAGGCGCTACGAACTTAGCAGATCGTGAGCTAGGGCTTGATCAATACGTATTTTTTGATTTCGGCCGACCCGCCTCTCATAACCCTCAGCAAGAAGTAACACTGGTGGTAGACCAGTCAGTCATAGGACAGCCAGGCGTTTTTATGACAGAAAAAGATATAGCAGATACCTATAACGCTTCTGAATATGCCAATGGTCTGACCACTCCTGAGTACTTTCATGAAACTGCCCTATTACGCGTTTCTAACAGCGTGGCCAGCTCTGGTGAGCGTCGTGAGGGTGGTCATTATATGGGGTACAATGAGTACAATACCTTACAAGATTGGCGAGCAGGGCAAGATGCTGACTTTGACACATTAGACAAGCCTCATTTCTCGACCTACGAGGTAAAGATACCGAGCCCGCCTGGAGTACAGCTTCAAAGTTCCCTTCGTAGAGTCATTATCCGTGATCCCGAGACATTCGAGCAGTTAAAACCTGTTCTCGAGCAGCTGAAGCAAACACTTGGCGATACATTCGACTTCGTTCAAGGGCGACTGGAGCGTCCCCACCTCGAAAGAAGCAACCCCAATGACCCCTATTCTGAGGCTGTGCGCAATAATGGAAACTATACAGAACTACTAAATGTCCCTGGAGCCTACGAAGAAAAACTAGAAGAGATTATTGAAGCCGATTACCAGCAGAGGGTCGGCGCCTTAAATGCCTTGCCGGCATCAGAAAAAAAGCAAGCTGTTGTTGTATTTGGTAGCACTGATCCCGAAACCGCAAAAGGTCAAGATCCAAAAACACGTTTAGATTATAAAACAAATCCAAACAAATGTCCCGACCAGTGCACGGCGTTCTATCCTTCTATAAAAGCAGTATATGAGGACATCAGGGACTCAAATGACCCTAATGAGTTTTATACTGCGGCAAACCAACCGTTATGGTTTTCTGAGCTGTTTGGTTATGACAAGAAAATCAAGACGCCTTCAGGCTCATGTATGATTGCAATTGTCGAGCAAGCGGTAAACGACCCTTCTTTATCACGGATTCTGGAAGTGCGTCCGTTTAGCCTAGATGAAATGACTAATTAGATTTTCATTTCCATTCCTACCTCTGTTATACTAGATACATATGTCCTCGCTTCAAATCGGTATAGTAGTGTTTTAACACAACTTCCGTTTGAGCTGAAAGTAAAGGTACAGAAGCCTAGTAGGGGACGTGGCTACTCAAACAAATACATCACTGAAATAAATAAAAACTGTGGGAAGTAAAAAGCACTGATAGTAATCGGGGCTTTTATTATGGGGAGCTTTTAGCTAGAGTGCTTGCTGTAATGTACTGCAACTGGCGGCCGAATGTTTACGAAAGCTACTCATTAGCGGCGTGACGCGGCACGTAATCGTGCGCCACTACCGCTGGAGTGTATTGCGGACGAGGGGCGTCATGTGACTGCGCAGGGCCTGCTTGAGGCTGCCATGCTTCAAAATGAGGGTGACTTTCCGCCGTAGGCGGGAAGCCTTGCCGAGCGGCATCTATTTCGCTTCGCATGTGTCGCTCTACTCGTGCAGGGCTATTGGCCGAAACTCCCATAAGAATTCGACCTAGCCATTTATGTTTAGTGAGCTGTCGTTCGCTTAAGCTCGCTCGCGCCTCTAACGCAAGCGGGTCTGGCCCTTGAATGCCATAGGAATACGCTATATCTTCGGCGCTGCCATCTTTCATTTCTGCCGTTGTTCTCATAGTTTAACATTAGCATAAAAAGATAGTTTTGTCCAGTAAATCTACTGGACAGTGGTATGCAGCTTTAATATATACCTCTGTTATAATACCTTGCATATGAGTAATATTTCTTGCGGTATAGTCGGCCTCCCCAACGTCGGCAAATCGACGTTATTCAACGCCCTGACGAATAATAATATTCTGGCAGCCAATTACCCGTTCGCCACCATTGAACCGAACACGGGCATCGTGCCCGTTCCTGACGAACACCTTGAAAAACTCGGCGAGCTATATCGTACGCAAAAAATCGTGCCGGCAACGGTGACCTTTGTGGATATCGCCGGCCTAGTTGCCGGTGCCAGCCAGGGCGAAGGCTTGGGCAACCAATTTTTGAGCCACATTCGCAGTACGAATGCCATTGTGCAGGTGGTGCGGACCTTCGCTGATCCGAATGTTATTCATGTAGACGACGAGCATAATCCGCAAAAAGATATTGACGTTATCAATACTGAGCTAGTACTGGCCGATTTGCAGACTATCGAAAAACGTTTGCCGAAATTGGAAAAAGAAGCCAGAGCTAACCCCAAGCTAAAGCCGGAACTTGATACCCTGCAGCGCGCCCACGCACTTCTCAACGACAACAAGCCGCTGTCTAGCGTAGATGACATAGACCTTGAACATCTGCAAGACCTACACTTACTCACCGCCAAACCGGTTATATATCTCTTTAACCTGGATGAAGCCGGCTTGCAAGACAATGCCCGTAAGCACCAGCTGCAGCAGCTGGTCGCACCCGCCAAAGCCTTGTTTATTTGTGCGCAGTTGGAAAGCGAGCTACGCGGCCTGGATGAGCCCGACGCCAAAGAAATGCTGGAGAGTTATGGCCAGGCTGAGTCCGGCCTGGTGCAGCTGATTCGTACTGCCTACGACGTACTTGGCCTGCAAAGCTACCTGACCGCCGGCGAAAAAGAGGTGCGCGCCTGGACGATCCGCAAAGGTGCTACAGCTCCGCAAGCTGCCGGTGTTATCCATGGTGACTTTGAGCGCGGCTTTATCGCCGCCGAGATTGTCAACTACCACGATCTCGTTGCTGCCGGTTCCGAGCAAGCAGCCAAGGCAGCCGGCAAAGTGCGCACCGAAGGCAAAACCTACATTATGCAGCCGGACGATGTCGTTGAGTTCCGGTTCAATGTATCGAAGTAAGCGTCAGCTTGCCCCGCCACGTCAAATCCACCGCATTTGGGACGCGGTGGATTTGGTATAGCGGCGCGGCTAGTAGAACTTTGGGTATCTGCGGCGGCGCATAAGGATCGGCGTTTTTGTGTACGGGTTGGGGTATGGTGCCATACCTATCTGTCCGAAACTATTGTTGCCTTGGATCGCCAGCCCGCCGACCATCGGCGCGCTGTATTCCGGACTCAGAGCCGGCGTTTGCTGTGCGGGCTGGAATTGCTGCATCATGTAGTGCTGGCGGGCCTCCATGACCTTTTGCTGGGTAAGGTGCATGATCTGCCGCAGGCGATGCTGACTCCAGCTGCTAAAGCTGAGTTTCCGGCTGGGGGTGATGATGTGTACTGTGCTGTCCAGCAGTCGTGCGCTGTAATCCATCTCTGTTATCATGTCGAAGCGAATGTCTTCTAGAGTAAGGAACATCGGCTTTTTATCTATGAGTAGCAGGCGGTGGTTGGTGATGCACAGCAATGCAAATCCATTTTCATATTGGCCGTTAACGGCGCCTTCAATAATTTCGTCTTGTAAAAGTATGGTGGCTAATTCCCTTATTTCTGGCCTGCCCCAGAAGCGGAAATTGCACCCAATTTTTTTGAGTTGCTCTTCGACCTGGCTTAATGTAACCATTCGTACCTCCTTTCCCAACATTCCCCTGTTGGTACTTTTATCATAAAGAGATTCATGACACCCGTCGGCAATGCATATCACATGGGTAATGAGAAGTTCATCACATGTTTGCCGTTCATCGGTTGCTATGAGATAATAGCGGTGTATGTTGACGAACGACAGCCAAAATGAGGCACTCGTCAATTTGTTCCATCAGGGAACGAGGCAGGTGTACGATAAGGGCGAATTTGTTATCCGTCCCGGCGGACCCCCTCAAGGTGTGTATTACATTTTGAGTGGCTTAATAAAGGCCTACGATATTACCAAGTACGGCGAAGAAAACTTGCTGATTATCCGCAAGCCTGGCGAAATTATCGGCCTTACCTGGGCTATTACCGGCGAGGACCGTCACATTATCTACACGACGCTGGCGAAAACTGAGCTGCTGCAGATTACTCGGGAACAGTTTAATAACTTCATTCATACTAATCCTTCAGCTGCCCTGCCGCTCGTGGACATGCTGGTTGATATGTATCGCCTGCATTCGGAACGTATCCTAAACCTGGAATACCGCACCGTTCGGGAGCGGCTCGTTTCGTTCCTGCTGAGTATGGGCAAACGGTTTGGCGTTGAAACGCCGGACGGGCTTGCGCTGGAAGTGCCGCTGCGGCATCAGGATATTGCCAGTTCTATCAGCGCCACACGGGAAACAACCGGACGGGAATTGTCGGCCCTGGAACGGCAAGGGCTACTCTCCAGCCGTCAGTCGGCCATTGTGCTGAAGGACGTTGAAAAACTGCGAAAATACCTCGAATAGCTA
>JARIHB010000069.1 GCA_029288515.1 Candidatus Saccharimonadota bacterium
TAGTCTCGTGGGCTCGGAGATGTGTATAAGAGACAGGTTTAAAACCGATTTTTTTGGGCAGGCCGCCCACGTTGTGATGCGACTTAATGGTTACCGAAGGGCCATTAACCGACACCGATTCGATTACATCCGGGTACAGCGTGCCCTGCACCAGGAAAGCCGCATCTGGTATGTCGGCAGCTGCCGCTTCGAACAACCGTATAAATTCCGTGCCGATAATCTTGCGTTTTTGTTCCGGGTCGGTCACGCCGGCGAGTTTTTTCAGGAAACGGTCGGCAGCCCGCACAGGCTGGACCCGCAGCCCCACAGTTTTATAGGCCGCCAGCACGTCTTCGTATTCGTTTTCACGCAGCAATCCCGTATCTACAAAGATACATGTTTGCTGCGCGCCGATTGCTCTGTCTACCAGCATGGCTGCTACCGATGAGTCCACGCCGCCGCTCAATGCGCAGATGACCTGCTTCTTGCCGACTTGTTTTTTAATAGCGGCTATTTGCTGCGGAATAATGGCCGCTGCCGACCAGTTACGTTCAAAGCCGCAAAGGTCAATGAAGTTTTGCAATACCTGCGTGCCGAACTGTGTATGCACGACTTCGGGGTGAAACTGCAAGCCGAAGATCATAAGTTCTGGGTCTTCGATGGCGCATATCAGCGCGCCGCTCTTGGCGGTCACCCTGAAACCCTCGGGCGGCTGGATAACGTGGTCGCCGTGACTCATCCATACCGTGCTGTCGTTCATGTCGTTGGTAAACAGGCGGCCATCCCGCACCAGCTGCAATGTGGCCTGGCCGTACTCGCGGGTGGCTGAAGCCTCGACTGTACCGCCTAACTCTTTAGTAATAAGCTGCAGGCCGTAGCAAATCCCCAGTATCGGCACTTCCAGGGCGAATATGCCGCTATCCAGCTGCGGCGCTGCGGCGTCGTATACCGACGCCGGCCCGCCGGAGATGACAATGCCCCGCGGATTATGGTTGCGCAGCGCCGTGGCCGGTGTGCTATAGGGCAGAATAACGCTAAATACGCCCAGCTCACGAGCCCGCCGGGCAATCAGCTGCGTGTACTGGGAACCGTAGTCCAGTATGACAAGCGTGGGCGTATCTTTCATACTAAGTAGTATATATGGTCCTCCGTAAAATAGCTTACAGCCGCACGAGCATTGATTCAGTACAGTATATATACGCCCTTAGACGGCGCGTGATTGGAGATAAGCAATGAACAAGTATGGACCGAAAGCCCAGGAAAAAGTTGAGAAGACGATGCATGAGTACAAGCGCGGTACGCTCAAGAGCAGCACCGGCCAGAAAGTAACCAGCCGCAAACAGGCGGTGGCTATCGGTTTGAGCGAAGCCCGCGAGGCGGGCGCCAAAGTCCCTAAGAAACACTAGTCTTTTTCATAAGGAGGTAGATATGGAGCTTCATTCGATTGCCGAGACGCTTATGGATACCCGTGATCTTCGGCCTGAACATAACCGGCGCGTATCGTCGGTGCGCCGGGCTGGTGAGCTGGCGGTTGGCCTGGACAGTGTATTCGAGGCGCTGACGGATGGCCGCAAACGCGATAAACGACGCCAGAAGAATGGCGGCGTGTGGACGGTATGGGCCCCTAATACCAGCCTGTGGGGTATCATATAGTCCACACTTCTGCCTTGTCTAGGCGGTGCGCAGTTGCATGGTAAGTGTGTCCAACGCTTTGGTGGTCTCTGTAACCTTCTGGCGTAACTCTTCCAGCTCGGTCACATTCCGTGAAATGCTGGCAATTTGCACCACTTCTCCCAAGGCGTTCAGTATGGGAATCAGCTTAACGCTAAAGGCTTGCTCCCCATTTGGCACGGTGTACCAATGGGTAAAAAAGAGCGCCTCCTTTGTCTCTATTACCGCATTGTATTGCGCCGTTAAATGAGCGTAGCTCTTTTTATTCACGATATCTTGCAAGGCTTCGCCGATGGTTGTGCGGTCGTACCCGGTTTCACGAAAATACGCATCGTTGGCCATGAGTAAACGGTATGTCTGACCCGGTTCGACCGCTATAAGCAAGACCACGTCTTGTACGTTGTCAAAAACAGTTGTTAGGTATTGTAAATATACTAATGATGAGTGCCCACTTTGCATAATTTCCTCATAATAGCGTAGCTATTGGCTAAAATCTAAAAGGTATTTTATTGCACCGTCATGCTACTTCTCTTACACTAGAAAGATTATGTACGATCCGGACAAATACAAAGCAGCCCGCACAAAGCCGCTTCAGGCGCGTGGCAAAGAGCGCGTACGCCTTATTCTGTCTGCTGCGCTGGAGCTGTTTCAGGAAAAAGGCATCGAAGATACCACCACCAACGACATTGCGCAGCGCGCCCGCATACCTATCGGTTCACTGTACCGCTATTACCCGAATAAAGATGCGATTATCGTTGCCCTAACCGATTTGTATATTAATGATGTGATTGATATCTTTGATACCATTGGCGCTCATCCGATGCTGGCCTACCTGTCGTGGGAGGAAATTCTGCTGTTGATGGTTGATGCGTGGGTAAACTATACGCGCCTGAATGGGCCATTCATGTTCCTATATGCCGAAAAAGCCAGTCCCCACCTAAACAAACTTAACGAGGCATCATGGCAGCGGTTTGTGCGTAGCTTTTCGGGCGTGTTGAAGAAACGCTGCCCGGAAGCGAATGAGCGCGAACTGCTCATCGCCTTCCATTTGTCGTTGGCGGCAGTAGATTTAGGTGTCGACGACCGGTTTATACAGATCGGTGGTGAGTATCCACACCACGAAGCAGTCGGCGCAGTGGCCAGCTATATGTTGCATGCCTGCAACCGCCACACTCATGGGATGCTGTAGCTTGCATAAGCAGCTTGTTCCTCTTACAATCTCTATATATCCATGACGAACAGTGTGACAAGTCGGATTCTGGGGATACTGTGTGTGTTACTACTGCTGGGTAATATCGGTTGGGTGGTTCGCCGCAACAGCTCCAGCGACACCGGAGCGCAGAACCTGGCAGCGCAGCAGCACCAGTTTCCGTTATTGTCGTCGGACGTGCTTGCCGATAATCCAAACGATATTCTTATTAACTTTGTGCCGCTGCGCAAGTCACTGCAGCAGAAGTTCGATGCCGTCAAAGATACAAAGCAGAGTTTTTATTTTGAATACCTGCCGGATGGTACTTCCATTCGTATCGGTGCCGACCAGCAGCTGATCGCTGCCTCGCTTATTAAGGTGCCACTGGTAATGAACCTTTACAAGGCGGCGGAGTTGCACCGCGTGAATATCGACCAGCCGATGACCGTTACCGACAGTGAGCTGGACAATGCCTATGGCACGCTGTGGCAACGCGGCGCCGGCTTTACTATGACACTGCGTGAGGCAGCGAAATATGCTCTTGAGCAGTCCGACAATACCGCGACACACTTTATCTATGACCACATGCAGAATGTGCTGTCGTATGACGAACAATCCTTGGCCCGCCTTGATGTCGACCAGAATATAGAAAACGGCCAAGCGGTGATTACGGCTCGGGCGTACAGCTCAGTGCTGAAGGCGCTATACTTTTCGTCGTACCTCGAAAAGAAAGATTCGCAGGAAATGCTTGACCGCCTTTCTCATTCTGCTGAGACCGACCGCCTCACCAAGCAATTGCCCGCTAGTGTTAAGGTGTCCCACAAAAATGGCGTATACAATACTGCCTGGGCCGAGAGCGACTGCGGTATTGTGTATGTCCCCCGCCGTCCGTATGTCATTTGTGCGATGGTCGGTTTACCGGAAGATGAAGCCGATCGCTTTATCGCCGACGTTTCAAAGACGGTATACGACTTTGTTTCAACGCAAAAATAACAGGCTGCGCAGCTAGTTGCTCTGCTTCCATTTTATGGTTGCGCCCTTTTTTACCACTGGGAAGCTGCCCGCTGTAGAGGTATTTTGGGCAAATTGGAATTGTATGGTTCCGGCAGTGCCTGCCACGGTTACGTAGCCACGGGCCGATATAATGTTGACAGCCGTATTAACAGTGGTTGCGCACGCCTGCGCCGAGGCAATGATGTTGCATACAATGTTGGCTGTAGCCGTGCTGTACGACTGAGCAGCGATGTTTAACGTCGCTCCTGTGGGCACTGCCCATGTGTATTTTAGGTCGGCGGTCGTATTGGAATCGTTAACCGGTATCCAGGCATCGAAGACATAGGTAGTATTGGCATTTGCGGTGAAGCCGAGCGTTGTTACGTTTTGCATAGTAGTTGAGCTTTGGGTGGCTGCTTGGTCGGCGGTGAGTGTATTCGAGTTAAAACCGTTCACGCAGTCAGACCATATGCTGTTCTGCGCGCAGCGGAATTTATTGTTGGCACTGTTGTAGTATTCGGCACCATTTACCGCAGTCGGATCGCCGGTCGTGTTTTTGTAGTCGAGTATCAGTAAGGTGGCGGTGCTGTCGGCTGTAGGGTTACCAACGTACAGACGCTGGTTTTGAGTGTCGCCTACCAATAGTTTATTGTTGGCCGAATCCTGCAGCGTAAATGCAGTGGTATTGGCGGTGATAGGTTTGATAATTATCCCACCGGTACCAGCCTGTAATGTCGTGCTGGCGGTGCTGGTGCTGCTCCCTACGGTGGTGGCGTGAGCGGTCGCGTTGTTGCCAAGGTCACAGGTACCGGTACCACATAAGATAGCCACGCTGGTGGCGCCGGTACCGTTGCCAATGTTGATATCTTGTGCCACGGCGTTGGTACCGACATTTAATGAGCCGGTGCCATTGGTTGTAACGTTCAGGTTGCCGGTACCCGCCTGGAGCGTCAGACTGCTACTGCCGCTCGTAGAGCCGAGGGTAACCGTTTGGTTGCCGGCACCTGTACCAATGTTGACCGTACGGGCCTGTGCGCCTGCACCAATCGCAATAGTACCGGTACCGGAGTCTATGGTAATCGCTGGGTTGGAGGCGTTATTGCCGATTTGGATTCCCTTAGCGTTAGCATTACCGATGATGACTGTCGGTGTGCCGGTGCTGGTCGTACCGGTATCAATGGTCACATTACCGGCGGTGCCGGCCGATGAGTTACCGCTTAGGATGCTCACCGCACTTGTTGCGCCGCTGGCGTTTGGCGTGCTGAGAGTGGTGCCGGCGAATCCTTGCACCGTCAGCGCGCCGGCCGTGGTCGACCACACTGATGCCGCGCCGCCGGTGAGGGTTAAGGCGTTGGCACCGTTACTTTGGATAGTAAGCGCGCCAGCAGCGTTGGGCTGTATAGTACTGCCGACGGTTATGCCGTTAACGGCTCCGGATGTTATAGTGCCCGAAACGTTGATATTGCCGGCCTGCTGCGCGCCAGGCGATAGCTGCACGAACCCGCTGGCATCAATGCCGTCAAGCAAGTCACTGTTAAAGGCCTGCGGCGCGGCAGTAAGGCGCACGCGGGGCGTCATTTCGGCATCACTGCCAACCTTAATACCTAAGTATAGGGCGTTGCCATTAAAATCGACACTGCCCGGCAGCGTGGTTACAGACCCTAAATTTACCTGGAACAAGCCGGATGTAACGCTGACGCTGCCCTGCGTCTCTTCCCATTTACAGGAGTTGGCACTACAGGTGTTTGCCGCATCTTGCGTTGGATCGGTGTAAATCCGGAAGCGGATAGAGACGGTGCCGTCAGTTACATTTGTGCCATCGGTATTAGTGAGTTTGCCCTGGAAACTAAGCATGGGGTTGATGGCCGCCGCCGTATGTGCCGGGCGGACGCCACTGACAGCTAGTGTGCCGGCTGTCAAAAACACAAATGCCGCCGCCAGTACCAGCCGCTTCATTATGCGTTCCTCCCCACAAGTATCCGGCGTTTTGCCCGTGCGGGCGGCTCGGGCACCGGCGTAGACTTTTTGCGGTGCGCCTGCAGATACTGTATGAATCTACGGAGATTGTAGGCGAGCAAAACAAGGGCGCCTGCCACAGAAAGTGTCTCGACCACATGCCACCAGGCAATATAAAAGAAGGACTTCCTGGCGGTTTGAGTGGCACTATCGCCGCCCAAACCGTATGTGGCACTAATCTGATAAGTGCCGGGCAGCGATGCCTGGTCCATGGGGGTGATAGCCACCGGCAAGGATTTTTCTGTCCCCGGCAGCAGGGCGGCGGAGGCGGTGTTGATGGTGCCCTGCCCCACCAACGTGCCGCGCGGTCCGCGGACCGTCACCAGACCATGAGGTATAGCGATCACATTGCCGGTGTTGCGAATCATAACGTTTACTGTCTGCGGCTGACGCATCATGAAGCTCGAGCTGGCGATATTCGTCAACCCAAGGCTCATGATGGCGCCCTCGTCTTTGATGATGGTTATTGGCAAGCGCACGGCCGGTTGTACGCCCACACCGGCCCCAGAGCCTGCAGTAAGCTGTGTTATTACCAGTTCTGCCACCTGGCTGCCTGGTGAGAGTTGTCTGCTGTCGCGAAGCGTGAGCGTTTGCGTGGCGCTGCCTCCAGCTGTAACGGTGATTTCTGCAGACGTCAAGCTAATAAGGGCGGTGGGATCGCCCATATGGCTAACATTCTGTGCGGCACGTTCAATAGCAAAGCGTAATGTTACCGGCACGGTATATGTATTGGCAACCGAAATGTCGGCCGTGGTTTCAGATGTCCCTTTTGCTAGCTCTAAACGTACGGCAGCCGGCGCAATCCGTATACCGCCGGCTGCAGCAGCCTGGGCGGTCTGCGAGAACAGAGCGGCGAGTATGACCGTCATGCATAGGGCTGCTACGATGCTACTTACGCCGCGCCGCATAGTTCCGCACCTTCTTAGTGCCATTAAACAGGATCTTGCCCCATCCAAAGATACCCATTGCCAGCACCACGAGTATAAAAACGGCTATCAGTATAATTGTCCACGGAATAACCCAAAATGTTGTCGAAGCGATAACCGGCACATCGCGCGCACCGTCGTTGTAGATAATGACCGCCTTCGCAACGTATTTGCCAAAGCGAAGTTCGTTGAGATGCTTCCAATCCCAGCTTACATGCCGTGAGCCGTCGCTATCTTTCACGTAGGCCGGAAATCCGCGCGTCCAGTCAATGGCAAAGTCGCGGCTGGTGTTGGGTAGTATATAGCTGTTAGCGGCATTAATGGGTAGTGTGGCAATCGGTTTCTCACTGTCATATGACCGTTGTATAAACAGTGATCCCGCCGGCTGACCGATTATATTGCCCTTATTTTCGATAGTCAGGTTAAAATGGGCAGGCAAAAACTGGTACTGATGTTTGTCGGCGGTAAGGCTGGTGGCGGCCAGCTGACTTTTAGCGTCAGGGCGGTTAATGTTTACTAAACAGAAGACCGCTACGGTGCCGCGCATATGCACGCCATCACCCTGTACCGGCGTGTTCTGTGAACGCGAAAGCGTGATGGCCGCCGAATAGCTGAAGCCGACGTTTTGCGGCGTAGCAAAAGTAATGCCCAGCTGTTTGGTGCTGCCGGCGGGTAGCGATAGTACTGAATCTTTGAATATGACCCACGAGGTCATATCAGCGGGCGGTGTCTCAAGCAACTTAATGTCTTTACTTTTCTTGTCTATGGTAAAGCCGTTAAGGTGCGGAAAAAGCGTCTCGGCATGATTGCTGAAGTTGCGCACCGTAAGCGTCGCTGTCTGCTGCTTGCCCGGTGTAAGGGTCAGAGCCAGGGGTGAGGGTGACACCTGGATATTAAAGTCGGTATTGTTTGCGGCCGCTACAGTGTGCGGGCTAATGAATGGTAAGGCCAGTGCTGTTACACTGGCTACCACACACGCCACTACTCCCGTTTGACGCAACCACCGATGTGTATGGTTGATATGTATTCTCACAAGTTCTCTCCATGTACTCTAAGTTGATTACCGGCCGCTCGCTAGAACATACCAGCGCCAACAACGGTGATGGTATCAGCATAGTCAGCCGCAGCTGGAGTGTTGTTGCCAACGGCAGCATTGTTGCGCAACGTTAGGGCTGTCTCTTATACACATCTCCGAGCCCACGAG
>JARIHB010000176.1 GCA_029288515.1 Candidatus Saccharimonadota bacterium
CATCATGACGACGTTGAAGCAACGAGTGTGGAGGCTCTGATTGTTCGTGTAGTTGACGCCATCAGCGCCGCTCGTCCGGGCGCGCGTAACATCTCAGCCGAGAACTTCGTGGAACGCATGAAAGAGCTAGAGAACGTAGCCAACAGCTTTAACGGTATCGAGAAGTCATACGCCATCAGCGCTGGCCGTGAGGTGCGTGTATTTGTGAGGCCGCAGTCTATCGACGACCTGGCGGCCATTAAGCTGGCACGCGATATCGCTACCAAGATTGAATCGACCATGCAGTACCCCGGCACCATTAAAGTTAATGTTATACGCGAAACTCGCGCCATTGAATTTGCGAAATAGTTGTACACATAGCAAATTAGTGGTATAAAAATATCACTATGGCATATCTTAACGCGCCACTTTTAGTTCCATCATCTGGAGCACCGACGTTTGATCCTGTAGCTATCGGCATGCGGGATTTCGGCAACTATGCAGCACAAGCACGCAGCGAGCTGGTAACTACCTACACGCGTCCGAGCCAGTGGTATGAGGACATACGAGATAAGTACGTAGAGGATGTAGCCCAAGGGATAGGTATGGTCTGTACCGCTGTTGCGACACAGACCCGGCGGCAGGAAGTACTCTCGGTGGGACCCGGTCTGGCTGCCCGGGCTGCAGCCGCAGTGCTGCGCCACGAAACGCAATCACGGCTTGGACTCATGGAAGCTGGCTATAAAGATCTGGGCGGCAAGTATCGCTTTGGCGGACTCACCGTAAAGAGGGGGCCAGTTGAGGCGATGGGACGATTTACCGGATATCGTGGCGACCCGGCATATGTAGACGAATTCGCCACATGGTTGACGAGCGGGAATGCAAATACGATAGCCCGGCATCTGCGGGCAAGTGACACCGCAGACCGACCGCTCGAAGCGGCAGTAGTGGGTGCGATTGAGGACATCGTGAGCGCTCAGACAGGACGCGAACGTACGGTATATCGCGGACTGCCTCTAGTCGCGCCGCTTATTGCGTAAGCGCACCGCTATTTTATCGAGAATATTGATTTTTATATAATTTTGTGATGTAATGATATGCTACTTTGCTTATGAACCATTACGACGCATATCTCTTTGATTGGGACGGCACCCTTGCCCGTACCTTGGAAATCTGGGTTGAACAGCTGCATGTCCGCTACGGCCAATATGGCCTGCCGGTAACCAAAGAGCAGGCTGCCAAGGGCTTTGGTAATCTGAAGGCTGTCCTGGCTTATGGTTTGCCGCCGGACCAGCTGAGTGAATTCCAGGAAGGCGTTAATGATGCTGTGCGCCGTCGTTTACCCGACACGCCGCTGTATGACGATGCCGATGCTATGCTGCGGGCGCTCAAAGACAAAGGCAAAAAACTCGCTCTGGTTACCACCTCGCTGCGTCCAAACCTGGATTTGGTTATGGGCAGGCACAACGTCGAAGAGCTCTTCGATGCCATTATTACTTCTGAAGATGTGCAGAAGCACAAGCCTGACCCGGAAGGTATTATGGTAGCAATTGACCGCCTGGGTATTGCGCCTGAGCGGGTTATTATGCTGGGGGATTCGTCACACGACTTATTGGCAGCCCGCAATGCCGGTGTCGCCAGCATGTTGTTCTACCCCGAAGCACATTCTTTGATTCACGATCTTAACTTTTTACTAGCCCACAATCCTACCCATGTGATTCGTGCCTGGCAGGAACTGCTTGATCAGCTACAATAGGTATATGATTAAGGCCGTATTATTCGATTTTGGCGGCGTGCTGACTGAAGGCGGCAAGACCGGCTCCACACGCGCGATGTTCGGTGCGGTATACGGCATCGATCCGCAGACTGTCCGTATGGACGACTCAGCTATTCAGGCGTTCCGGGGCAAGATTACCGACGAGCAGTTTGTACAGAACACCAACGCCCTCAACACCGACTGCCCGCCGGCAACCGTAGATATGTTTATTGAGCGGGCTACCATTTTTGACCGCTGCGAACCGGTGTATACATTAGCAGAAGCGTTGCGTAAACAGGGAATCGGGACTGGTATTTTTTCGAATGTCTATGCCATCAGCGCTGATGCCCTGCGCCGCGACGGGTATTACGATGGGTTTAGGCCGTTAATTTTGTCGTGCGACCACGGCATGATGAAGCCTGAACTGGCGCTATATAAAGCCGCACTGCATGAGCTCAACCTTGCTGCCGGCGAAGTGTTGTTTATTGACGATAACGAGCAATTCTTAGAACCCGCCAGGAAGCTGGGTATGCACACAGTATTGGCGGTTTCGCCGCAGCAAATCGTAGATGACGTTACCAAGCTCATAGCCAAGGAAAACGGGCCTAAAGCGGCATGAACATCCTATATGTCGGCGATGTGATGGGCGATCCGGGTATTGGAGTGGTGGAAAAGGTAGTGCCCGGCCTGCGGCGTGAACGTAGCATTGACCTGGTGATTGCCCAGGCAGAGAATCTGTCGGACGGCAAAGGTGTGCGCCTGGAAGACTTTAAAAGGTTGCGGGCTGCAGGTGTAGATTTCTGCAGCGGCGGCAATCATATATTGAAGCGCCCTGAGATTTATCCCCAGCTCAGTGATCCGAACGTTCCCATCATCCGTCCGGCGAACTACCCGGCTGGTACACCCGGCCTGGGATATAAATACGCTGATACGGCTAAGGGTAAGGTGCTGGTGGTGAGTTTATTGGGACACGTAGTGGGTATGCAGTCTGACGAAGTGACCGATAATCCCTTGAAAGTCATCGACGCTATACTTGAATCTCAAAAGGATGTGGCGCACGTGGCAACGGTAGTGAATTTTCATGGTGACTATTCCAGTGAAAAACGGATCATTGGATATTACTTAGACGGCCGGGTGACAGCCATTATCGGCGACCACTGGCATGTGCCCACGGCCGACGCCAGTGTACTGCCGAAGGGCACGGCCCACCAGAGCGATGTAGGCATGTGTGGTTCGCTCGATTCGTCGCTAGGTGTAACATTTGAGAGCCTTATCCCGCGCTGGCGCGACAATAAAATAACCCGCAACGTAATTGAGACAGAGGGGCGTATGCAGTTTAATGCCCTTTTTGTTCAGACAAATGACGACGGCCGGGCTACGACGGCCCAGGCCATTAATAAAATTCTCCCCGCACAGCATACGCTCAAAGCCTAATGCCAGCCTGTACGTTTTGTATTGTAAATTTCTTACGCTTATATATAGTTTAACGTGTATAGCTAAAATCGAAAGGTGGGCACCTAAAAAATGGACCAACAACCAAACAGTCCGACTCCGCCAGCGGGGGGACTGCCCGAATCGCCGACTCCAATAACGGAAGATTCGGAGAACCATAGTAATCCTAACGTTTCGGGCGGCAGCGGTTCGCCTACATCAAAAAAGAAGTTGCTACTGATAGTGATCGGTATCGTCGTCGTGCTACTGATTGCCGCCGGCGTGGCATATATGCTCATGGGTAAAAAAGATGACGATCCGGCCAAGAAGACAACCACGAGCAATAAGCAGACAACGTTGGTGTATGCCGTGCATTGGCTTGAGGATCAGCAGATTAACGGTATTAAAGATAAAAGCGGCAAAGTTGTCAGTAAAGGGTTAAAGCAGTATCTTGACGAATATACTACCCTCCATCCAAATGTGAAGTTCACCATACAGCAGATTGATTACGCCGAGTATTTCGACAAGATTAAGCTGCTTAATGACAGCGGCGCAGCCCCGGACATCTACCAGGTCTATTCGCCCTGGGGGGCGCAATATGTGCATGATGGCATCGTAGCCGCTCCGCCGGCGGACATTGTAAAGGATGTCCAGGATAACTACATATCAAAGGCGGGCGCCACCATTGACGGCAAAATATGGGGTATACCCACCGAAGTTAACAATTACGCTCTGCTTTACAATAAAGACCTGTTTAAATCGGCGGGTATCGTTGACGCCAACGGCAACCCCAAGCCCCCTGTTACCTGGCAGGATGTATTGGACGACGCCAAAAAACTTACCAAGACAGACAGCAAGGGCGCTCTTACGCAGTACGGTTACGCATTCCTGCGTGATAACGACTGGCAGGCGGTGGACCCGTTCCTGTCGTTGTTGTTCAGTAATGGCGGGCAGTATTTGTCTTCCGACCTTTCCAAAGCGGAATTCAATAGCACCCAGGGTGTGGCCGCTTTAGATGCCGAACTCCAGCTGTTCAAAAACAAGTCCACCGACTCTAACGGCAACTTCTTTGATTTTAAAGATGGTAAAGTTGGCATGGTGATTTCACCGCCGTGGACCAAAGCTAATTTCGCCGCTGCCTATGGCGATAAGTTCTCTGCCAGTGTGGGTGTCGCGCCCATGCCCAAGCTCAAAAACGCCTCGACGCTTCAGTACAGTTGGTTTACGGGGGTCATGAAGCAAAGCCCCAACCAGCAGGCGGCCTGGGATTTCCTAAAATGGTTTACGTCCGACACGCAATCCAGTGGCACTACCCGCTACGGTGATTTGCTCGCCAATACCATTGGAGCTATTCCGGCCCGTGCAGTTGACTTTAATAGCCACAAAGACGTGCTCGGCGACTTCTTTACTAAAGTGTATATTGACCAAATGAAAAACTCTAAGGCCGAACCGAATGTCCTGCAAAGCAGTGATATTAAAGCGGCGCTAATGACTGAAATACAGGCTGCATGGGATGGTAGGAAGACTTCCAAAGAAGCGCTTGACAGCGCCGCAACTGCCGTCGATAAAATCCTTGCGCAGTACTACGACTAACGATGGTATGTAATAGAGAAGGTAATGGGAGAGCAGACGGCTAGAAACCGGTATCATTTCTTCAGCTCTTTGACGTACAAAGTAGGGACCGTCGCCATGTCGGTGATGATGGTCGTGCTGGCCGTGTTCTCGGCAGTGTTCATTGTATCCGAACGTCAAAAGGCTACCGCTGATATCGTCCAGAACGGCAAAACGTTTGCTAATTTCTCGGCAAAGAGAATCTACGACGATTATGTCCGATTCTATACGCATCCGCAGGCCAACGATTTTGCTAATTTTAAGAATCGTACTGTCGCCGTGCTCGACCAGAATAAAGACGTCAAGTATGTAGGGCTGCTGGCGCAGAATGGGCGTATTCTGTTCGAAAGCAACGAGCTTACGGACGGTAAGTATACAGGGGCGCTCCGCAGTACTGATGACTCGGTTATTTTGGAGTCGGTGCGCAGCGAAACGACCACCACGCGGACAGTGCAGCATGACGGCCGGCACATGACCGAGATCATCGTGCCGGTTACTGAAGCCGGCGGCGGGCATGTGGTTTCGATGCGGTATTTGCTGGCCTACGATTCCCTGGCAAACCACATGAAGGCGATCTATCAACGCATCGCGGTAGCGGATGTATTGTTGATGGTGTTCGTAATCGCGATAGTGATATTCTTTACATCGAGATTGACGCGCCCCCTGCTCCGCCTGACGCAGGTAGCGGAACAAATCCGCGGCGGCAACTTTGACGCCCGAGGCGCCTATACAGCACACGACGAGCTCGGTCGCTTGTCTGACGCACTGAATGAAATGGCCGATAAACTTAAGAGCTATTACCAGGGTCTGGAGGCTAAGGTCCGCGAGCGGACCAGTGCCCTGGAATCAGCCCAGATTACATTACGTGCTAACGTCCAGCGCGACGAAGCGTTGCTTGCCAGCATGGGTGATGGCGTGGTCGCTACCGATCATGACGACAACGTCGTCCTGATAAACAAGGCTGCAGAAGACCTGCTCAAAGTAAAGCGAGACGCAGTACTAGGCAAACCGTACGCGCAGATGTGGAGCATAGAGGATGAAAAACAGGGGCCATTGCCGAAGGCTAAACATCCGTTTTACCGGGCCTTGCACGAAGGTACGTACATTAAAGACACCGATCACTATGCGGTGCGCAAAGACGAGCATGGCACGGAACTTGTAAGGTTCCCGGTGTCACTCAATATCGCACCAGTGTCACTTAACGGTAAAACTATCGGCACCATCAACGTTTTTAGTGATATTACGCACGAGAAGCAGGTTGACCGCATGAAAACAGAATTCATTTCGCTCGCCTCTCACCAGTTGCGCACTCCGCTGTCGGCTATCCGCTGGTTTACAGAAATGCTAGTTTCTGGTGACGCCGGTAACCTCGAACCACAGCAGAAGGAGTTCCTTGACGATATATACGATTCCACGCGGCGTATGAATGATCTGGTCAATTCATTGCTTAATATTTCGCGTATCGAATCGGGTCGTATTATTGTAGAGCCCCGTCCAACCGATTTGAATGAGCTGGTCCAGGGTGTTGTTAACGATCTGAAGGCCAAGACGGAAGCCAAGCGGCAGACATTGATTGTAAACGTCCATCAGGGGCTGCCAAAGATTAACCTGGATCCACATCTTATAGGCCAAGTGTACATGAACTTTTTAAGCAACGCGGTCAAATACACGCCGGTTGGCGGGGAGATATCAGTCTTCATATCCCGCAAGGATGATGAGCTGATTTCGCAGATCAGCGATAATGGCTATGGTATTCCCAAAGGACAGCAAGACCGCGTCTTCCAAAAGTTCTTCCGGGCCGCAAACGCCGTAAAAGTAGAAACCGACGGAACCGGGCTGGGATTGTATCTGGTAAAAGCAATTATTGAGTCATCCGGCGGACGCGTGTGGTTCGAAAGCGAAGAAGGTAAGGGCAGCAGCTTTTGGTTTAGTTTGCCGATGAGCGGTATGGAAGCCAAAGAAGGAGAAGTGACGCTCGAAACTAATTGAAATCCCCCGGCTGTGTTTTGTAGGTGTGCCGTTCTGGTTTTCTTCCCTGTTATCTGCTATACTCCACCTGTTCGGGGTGTGGCGCAGTTGGCTAGCGCGCCTGGTTTGGGACCAGGAGGTCGAAGGTTCGAGTCCTTTCACCCCGACCACATAAAAAGCCTGTTGTAAAGACGGGCTTTTTATTGCTTTTATCAGTTTTAGTGAACTAAGGAATGTGCATGGAAGATCATCCTACTGACAAGTTGGCCGGGCCAGCTACGGCTGAACCATATGCCGTAGAAGCGGCTACACGCGTAACTAATATTACCGCCGACGATGAGCCGGACACAGTGATTATACCTATAGAGGGTGCTGACGATGAACCTACCAGTATCTTTGAACCTACTGAATCGACTCCTCAACACGAGCGCGACGCAAGGCGCACGGCAAGCTATGTGGGGGCAGGCTTACTGCTCGCTGTAGCCGTGAGCTCCGCGACGGTTACCGGGATTGAGGCAGCCCGTGCACATAATGCTCATAAGGATGCGGACCGCGGTCATTTTGCGGGCACACTGCTTACTGAGGCAGATAAACCCGACCGGGCTGCAGTATGGAATGCGTGGGGTGATAAGCTGCAAGCTGTCGGTGACGCTGCTGAAATCAATGCGGCTAGGGCTCTGACTGCTTTTAGTGTTTCGGCCTTAGGCTCGATAGTATTAATTACAAGTGCTGGTACGTTCCGTCGCCGAAGCTAGCTATTCGAATCTCCACTCAACTTTGTCGGAATCGTGGGTGATGTAGTTGTTGGCGGCGATCGGCGTTTGCTTGCCATTTACATACAATGCCCAGTACTTGCCGTTCGTGCCGGAGTGCACGCCGTTAATGGTGTCGATATACTCGCCGTATGATGATTGCTGGGTAGTGATGTGTACGTGCGCCCGTAGTAGCTCTAATGCGCTTTTGCCATCCTCTCCGCTGTAGGCAACCGGGGCTGGCCGCAACGAAGCACCCGGCCGCACGAAATTAACGGTAAGTGGCTGTGGAGCGTGCATCGCTAACACTAGGGCGGTAGAAGCCATAAGTACTACAAACACGCCGACAATGCCGGTTAGCAACCTTTTTGATGAGTGCTCGCTCTCCATACTCATTCCCCTCACGGTTTATTATCTACCTGTGGTGGTAATAGTCAAGGCGTAAGCGCTATATGTTGTGCATAGTGCAATCTTAGCCCGTTAACAGTCGCAGCTCGTTGACTCTGGCATTTATATCTGTTCTTTGCTATACTTTCCCTGTTCAGATCTCTTTAAAAGAGGTTACGGTATCGGGGTGTGGCGCAGTTGGCTAGCGCGCAGCGTTCGGGACGCTGAGGTCGGAGGTTCAAGTCCTCTCACCCCGACCATATAAAGACAGTTAAGGCTCAGGAATGGGCCTTTTTATTTTTGCAGATATTTCTAGAATATGGCATGATGGAGTTTTAAGTGCCTCGTAGGGTGGGCATACAGGAGGGGACATGGAAACACAGCATGAAGTTGCACCGGCGCTACGGCCATTTGAAGAAGTGTATGCTGAGCGGGCTGGAGTAGCAGAAGCTGCCGTTGGACAACTAGCGGCTGAGTTACGTGAGCGGGCGGCGCCTTTTGGGGGATTTGTCGACAAGGCTACTGAAAGTTTTGTGTCGCTACTGGAGCGTGGCGGTAAGCGTATGCGTGGCGTGCTGGTGTTGACCGGCTATGAGATGTACGGCGGGCAAAACCAGGAGGCAGCCGCCCGGGCGGCAGCGATAGTTGAGGCCGACCACGCCTATCTTTTAGTGATGGATGATATTGCCGATGTCGCTGAGAAGCGCCGAGGTGAGGACACGGTTCATGAAGACATGCGACGATTTTTAGGCGCCCATACGTCAGGTACCAGGGCGCGGAAAATGGGTGAGGATATTGCAAATGTGGCTGCCGCGGACGCCCATGTACTGGGGACAGCGGCATTGCTGCAAGTTGGCCTGGAATATGATGGTGTATCGCCAGAGGCGGCATTGCGGGCCGGGATCCTTTGGAGCGAAGGGTTGTCGCTGACGGCTAAGGGTCAAATAATGGACATTAGTTCGTCGGTGCGGCCCGACCTGACCGAGGAAGAGATCATAGAAATAGCGCGTCTCAAGACCTCATATTATTCGATCCTCAAGCCGCTCCAGCTTGGCGCTACGCTAGCGGGCGCATCACTGGAACAGACGGAAGCATTTTGGCGATATGCTGAGCCAGCCGGGCTGGCTTTTCAGCTCCAGGATGACATTATTGGTATATACGGCGACCCGGATCAAACTGGTAAGCCACCCATGAGCGATATCATAGAAGGCAAACAGACCCTGCTTATGAGGAAAGCGCTTGACGCTACCCGGGGTGAGCAGTATAGCACTCTAAGGTCTGCACTTGGTAACCCGATGCTCAGCGTGCATCATTTTAATCAGTGCCGAAATTATATTAAGAGCTGTGATGCATACAACGCCGTGCGCGAGGCGGCGATACAGTATGCCAAAGAAGCGAGCTATGCGCTGACTACAATACCGGATGTGCCGCCACAAGAGGCCCTATTCTTAAAGGAGGTAGCCTGGTATGGCGCAAATCGCAATTTCTAGCACGCCGCCAAGTTAGGAGTACAATAAAAGCATGCTAGCATTCCTTGCTGTGATTGTGGTCTTTTGTGTGCTGATATTTGCCGAATATATGTCACGTTATCGTGGTGTGCATTCCGAGCTGACGCGTAAATTCGTACATATTCTGGTGGGTATTTTTGTAGCCTTCTGGCCGTTCTTTTTAAGCTGGGGGCAGATACAATTCCTGAGTCTGGCGTTCCTGGTAGTTGTTGGGCTGTCGGTTAAGTTTCATATCTTCCGTTCTATTCATGCTGTGGAACGAAACACGATGGGCGAGGTACTGTTTGCACTGGTGATTGGCATCTTGGCCTTTATTGTGACCAACAAGTGGATTTTTGCTGCCTCGATGCTGCACCTGAGCCTGGCTGATGGCTTGGCGGCTATCGTGGGTCTGGGGTGGGGTGACCGCAACAAATATAAGGTGTTGGGGCACACTAAAAGTATTGCCGGCAGTCTGACGTTTTTCTGTATATCGGTGTGCATTATGATTTGGTATATACATTCCAGCCACGCGCCGGTAAGTGCTTTTAACCTATTGGTACTACCCGTAGTCGCTACGATTACGGAAAATCTGGCAATTCGCGGTACTGATAACATGGCTATCCCGTTGCTGGTAGGCCTGGCGCTTACAAGTTCCCTATAACACCGCTTTAGACTATACTAAGGGCATGATGCTGCTTGCACTTGTTTCGTGGTGGTATACCGCTGGTTGGTCGGGGCTCATGGAAAAGGCAGGGCAGCGTAGCGCTCGGCTGCTGGAGACGTTCTCGGTTAAATTGTTGCTTGGTTCTCTGTTTGACCCATTTCGTCAGATAAGTGCCGGCACGACGCGGGGCGGTAGCTTTGACATGCAGCTACGGGCACTGGGCGACCGGCTGTTCTCCCGGGCATTTGGTGCGGTGATACGATCGTTGTTTATACTGCTTGGGCTGGTGGCATCGGTGGCTGTGTTCGTGTTCAGCTTGGTACAGCTTATAATGTGGCCGTTTATTCCGTTGTTGCCCGTTGCGGCAGTACTGCTTGCACTGTTGGGAGTGCACCTATGAGTCAGTTTTTTAATTACGATAGCCCGCGTGCTCAAAAGGCTCGCTACGCCCGGCATATGGCGCACCAAGACGTTGCACTCATGACGTTGATTTGCGCCTGGGTGCTGCTTATTTTTGGCCTGGGTGTAGTATGGGGCGTGCGTTCGTCGTGGGGCTGGCTGCTGGTGGGCTTGGCCGGACCGTTGTGGATGGTAGGTTCGTGGAGCAGATACTTGCGTGACATTCCGTCGCAGCCCAATGTGCAAACTATTGATGGCGTGCTTGAGCCCAGCCTGTTGGGGGTGCTGCCGCGCGAGCATACGCCAAAGGAGCTTGCTAAGTTGGTGATGACTACACCTGGCGGCCGTTTTATAGCTAATCGTTTCGGTTTAGGCAGCGAGTTTTTGGAACCGCTGGTCAGCGGTGCCGCCGCCGATACGCCCAAAATATGGCAAGAAGCAGAGCGGATCCGGCAATTAACGGGTACTACGGAATTAACCGCTGCGGCAGTGGCTGCCGCGCTTATTCGTAGCTTGCCGAGCGTGAATCAGTACCTTGCGTCGGCTCATATAGACCAGGATGACATTGTGCAGGGTGCAGCTTGGTATGCGCATATACGTGAAAGCATTGCGCTCCGTAACCAGCCGCGGCACGATGGCGGCATTGGCCGCGACTGGTCATTTGGCTATACACCGCTTCTGACGCGCTTTGGATATAATTTAAGCGAAATGCCTGCCAGTAATTATCTGCACGCCGGCTTGCCGTCGCGTGACGCGGCCATACAGCAGGTGATGCATTTACTGTCACAGGGCGGCCGTAGTAATGTGGCACTGGTGGGTGGCTTAGGCAGCGGCAAAACAGCGTTGGTGCATACACTGGCGCGCAAGCTGATGAATAGTGATCTGTCTATCCCGCGTAACTTACAATTTTGTCAGATTATTGCGCTGGACCCGTCGTCGCTTATCGCAAACGCTCCAGGCAGGGGTGAACTTGAAAGCCTGGTGCAGCGGCTGTGCTATGAAGCTGTCTCTGCTAAGAACACTATTTTATTCCTGGACGATGCGCAATTATTCTTTGAGGACGGCAATGGTGCAGTGAATCTCAGCAACGTATTAATGCCAATGCTGGAGGGCGGAGCCCTTAAGCTCATTATGGCCATGGACGAACAACGCTGGTTGCGTATTATGCAAGCCACGCCGGCGCTTGCCCAGTATATGAATCGCGTTATGTTAGCGCCCACTGACGAGACTGAAACACGCCGCCTGATGGAAGACCAGGTGCTGGTATACGAATTCCGCAACCATACGCTGTATAGCTATCAGTCGCTTCAGGCCGTGTATCGCCTCAGCAGCCGTTTTCTGAATGAACAGGTTATGCCCGGCCGGGCATTGAAATTGTTGGAAACCGCGGCCGATTTTGCTGAGGACGGCTTTGTAACCAAACGGTCGGTTGAACAGGCTATCGAGCAGACGCAGGGCGTAAAAGTGGGCACTGCTGACACTGCCCAGGAGCGCGAAACGCTGATGAACCTTGAGCAGCTGATCCACGAGCGTATGATCAACCAGACACGAGCAGTACAAGTAGTGAGCGACGCGTTGCGCCGAGCGCGCGCCGGTGTGCGTAACCCCGAGCGGCCCATCGGCACATTCCTGTTTTTGGGGCCAACGGGCGTGGGAAAGACCGAGCTGGCAAAGAGTGTGGCGGCAGTGTTTTTTGGCGGAGAAGAGCGGCTGGTACGCCTCGATTTAAATGAATATTCCGGCCCCAACGACGTCAACCGCCTGATCGCTGATGCCAGCCAGGATCAGAATAGCTTAACAGCTCAAATTAGCCGCAATCCGTTTAGCGTGGTGCTCTTGGACGAAATTGAAAAGGCTCATCCACATGTGCTGAACACATTACTGCAGCTTTTGGACGAGGGCATACTGCGCGACATCAATAACCGTGAGGTGTCATTCCGCGATGCAGTGCTCATTGCCACTAGTAACGCTGGCGCTGACCGTATCCGCCAGCATATCGAAGCGGGTGAAAAGCTAGAACAGTTCGAAGAGCAATTCACTAACGAGTTGATAAATTCCAACACCTTCCGTCCTGAATTTTTAAACCGTTTTGATGAAATTGTCCTGTTCCGGCCATTGACGCCTGAAGAGCTGTTGCGGGTAATAGATATCATTCTTAAAGGTCTTAATAAAAATCTGGCGGCTCAGAAGCTTACCTTGCATGTTGATGACGACGCCAAGCGGGCGCTGGTTGATGCCGGCTATGATCCCCGCCTTGGTGCGCGGCCGATGCGCCGCATTGTGCAGCGGGCCGTTGAGAACATTGTGGCTAATCAGATGCTCTCCGGCCAGGCGGCGCCGGGCAGTGAAATTCGTATTACACTTCAAGATGTACAGACGATGCTACAGCGCAGCAAAGCTGAATAGCCGGAGTTGTTACTGCCTGCCGCCGGTGTGCGCCCGCAGGGCATTGAAGATGACTACCACGTCTACCACCTCTTGTATGACGGCGCCGTAAATAGGCAGGAATTTGCCGGTAGCAAAGATGGCCATCAGGGCAATACTGAGTCCAATGCCGATCAGAATACTTTGGGTCGCAATATTCAATGTGCGTTTGGCGATAGCTACGCTATCGGCTACGTGCATGATGTTGTCTTGCATGATGACCACATCAGCCGACTCACTGGCGGCGGTGGAACCGCGGGCGCCCAGCGCAATCCCAATGTCGCTGGCAGTAAGTACCGGGGCGTCGTTTACGCCGTCGCCCACGAAGGCTATCGGCCGTGTTGTGACCTTCTCTATGGCCTGGATTTTATCGCCGGGCAATGCTTCGGCCACAACCTGCTGGATGCCCAGTTTCTTGGCAATGGCGCCAGCGGTAATACGGTTATCGCCGGTAACCATCATAAATTGCTTAACTCCCGCCGCCCGCAAGCGTTGTAGCATGGTTTTGCTTTCTGGCCGCACTTCGTCTTCGAACTCAAAGGCGGCAGCCAGTTGACCGTTGACCGCCAGGTAAGCGGTTGTGCGGTTGTGGGTACTGGCCTTGAAGGTTTTGGGTATGTGTACATTTCGTTCCTCAAGCAACAATAAACGGCCGATGAGGATTTCTTTACCATTAGCCGTCGCGGCCAAGCCCTTGCCGGCAATTTCCCGGATATGTTTGATAGATGCCGGTTTTACGTGCTCGGCCTCTGCCTTTTGCAGCAAAGCCGAAGCCTGCACATGATTGGAATGGCGTTCAAGCCCGGCAGCCAATGCGATAACTTCCGACCGGCGCTCTTGGCCGTAGGTGGTTATTTTTTCGACTCGTAACTTACCGAGGGTCAGCGTGCCGGTTTTATCAAAAGCAAATAGTTCGGCCTGCGCAAGTTTTTCTAAGCTAGCGCCATTTTTAACAATAATACCGTGCTTGGCGCTGCGGCTCATGCCGGAAATAATGGCGATTGGGGCGGCCAAGATGAGAGGGCAGGGTGTGGCTACGACAATGACCTCCAGGAAACGCAATGCGCTACCGCTCACGGCCCACGCCGCGCCGGCAATCGCAAACGAAATAATAGTAAACGGTATAGCGTAGCGGTCGGCAAGCCGAACGAAGGGTGCTTGGCTGCGCCGCGCATTTTTAACGAGTGCAACTATTTGCTGGTATTGGCTGTCTTCGGCCGAGGCGGTAGCTTTAACGGTCACCAGGCCGTCGATATTGACCGATCCGCTTAACAGCTGGTCGTCGGCCGACTTAGGCTGCGGCAGGCTTTCGCCGGTCAAGCTTGATTCGTCGACTGTGGTGTCGCCTTCCATAATAACGGCATCGACAGGTACAAGTTCCCCAGCTCGGACAATTAATTTATCACCCTTGCGAACTTCACTTGCCGAAACCGTCAGCTCCTTACGGCCGCGAATAATATGCGCTTGCTGGGGCACGCGGTCCAGGAGCGCTTCCAGCTCATGTTCGGCACGCCGGTCGGCGTAGTTTTCCAGCGCTTCACCGCCAGTAAGCATCAACACAATGATGATGCCCGCCCAGTACTGGTGCAACAACACTGAGCTGGCAATCGCAGTAGCGGCCAGTATATCAATACCGTATGTACCGGTGCGCAGATCCTGCCACATCCCCCACAAAAGAGGGAAGAGTGCACCAGCGCAGGCCACAATAAGCACTACATGTGTTGCTGTTTCTAAACCGCCGATTTGCAGCCCTAACGCGATAAGCGACGCCAAAAGCGCAGCATAAAATAAATAATAGTGTTTGAGCGTTTTCACAAGTTGTTTCATCACTACCAGTATACCAAGAAGATGAAGAGCTATATAACAGAAGAGGCCGTCCAGCGGCCTCTTCTAACCGGTAAGTGTTTTCTTATTGGTTAATAGTTATGCGTACGGTCGAACCGCAGGCTGCGTTTACTGCTGCGTCGCCTAACGGTGTCGTCAACGAAACGCTGCTTATCTCACTACCGGTATACCCAAGCTTGTAGACGCCTTCAAGCCCAAAAACGGCGTCTGAATTGCGGTCTGCCAGATCAGTGCGGTCACCGCCATACAGACTGTCGGCCTGATGGGTTGGATCGTATAGCTTTACATGGCGATCGCCCGGAAGAACAAGGTATGATACCCGGTTAATACCGCCCGTGATACTTCCGGTTTGGTCGTAGGTAAGGTTTTCGAAGTGCGTGCCCCGGCCGCACACGACTGTTCTTTCTGTATGATGGTTTGCCTCGTTAGGGTCATCGTTTCGCTTAAAAGCTATACCAGCGCCGACCACTGTTGCTAGTGCGGCGGCAGTGGCGCCTGCCACAACTCGGCGTTTTGTTATGAACTCGCTCATTACATCTCCTCGAAAATTATTCTGCAAAATAATAGTATAAATACTTTGTATATGCAACTATCCGGTACTATAAAGGTATATAAAAGGAGGCCTTATGGCACGTCGTGATCCTCGTTCAGAAATAGCTCGCTTACGGACAGCTGGCGATAAAGTTGCGGATAAAATAACCGCCTTTGCCGGCTCACTGACATTCGTACTGTTGCATGTAGCGTGGTTCGGCTTTTGGATATTGGCCAGTACGGGCGTGTTTGGCGAGCATATTAGATTCGACCCATTTCCTTTTGGGCTGCTAACACTTGTGGTGTCGCTGGAAGCTATTTTTTTATCGACGTTTGTGATGATCTCGCAAAACCGTCAGTCTGATATGGCCGAGATCCGTTCCCGCTTGGACTACGAAACAGACTCTCAATCCGAAAAAGAGATAAGTATTGTGATGGAAACCCTGGAACGTATCGCCGCCAAACAAAATGTGCGCATCGACGACCTTATGCAGAAAATGAAAGAGTTGCACGGCACAGAAGGTTCACAGACGGCCGCATCACGTACCGAACGCCAGTAAGCAGGCGAGTGCTGCACACATGCAGGCAAAGAAACGGGGGTCACTCTCAAACCGTCTGAATGCCGCTGCGATAATATATCCCGCCCCCAGATAGAAGGGCAGTGTTTGCAGCGATGTAAGATGCCAGAGGTCGTTCGGAAAATAGTAATATATGTAGTTATTGAAGCTCAGCTTGTAGCTGATGTTTACCAATGCCTCGATTACTACCGCTTCAATGCTGAAGAGGAGGGCTATACGGTGTATGGACCGTGGCCGGGACTTAGCCAGTGTTCCATGCAGCAGATATAAGTGAAAGCCGTACACACCCCACAGGAATAATGCATAGCGAGACGTGTAACTGTGGTGTATTGGCAAGATGGTATACGCCCACAACGGTTTACTAAATAGCGCATGATACAAGGTGCCGACGGTTACTTCTCCTGCCAAGCCTATTAAAGCCATTGCCGCGGCATGCATAAACGCTTGCGCCGGCGAAATACGTTTAATCTCGCGAGCAATCAGACAATTTACCGCGTATATACCTACCGCCCACGCAAGTGCGAAGATTAGGAGCTGCATGTAGGGCGGCGCATGTGTATGCATCATATGTTATGGCTTTACTATATGCCTAGGCAGCAAAGGCTGCTACGTCTACTTGTTCGTACTCTTCAAGGCAGCGATTGAGCACATAGAGTGCTATGGCGCGTACGTTGTCGGGTATTTCGTTATCGGGGGCTCTCTCAAGTTCGCTGGCGGTGAACATGTGCATGATGTCCGATTCGCCCTCGGCAATCGGATTCGCAGGCGCTTCATGGGTAACGAAGGCGAACGATGTGTCGGTATGAAAATGATCTTCGTGGCCAAAACGGTGTGTTTGCAATGCGAGCGGCTGTGGATGAAACACGGCGTCGTTGGCCGTCGTTGGCGGCCGCAAAACGGGCTGTAAAAGCTGCAGCTGGCTCATGGCGTAGCCGGATTCTTCAAGGACTTCATGATGCACGGTCTGCCACGGATTTTCATCCAGTTCAACATGACCCCCGAATTGCAGCCATAGATTAGTTTTTTTATGGCGGTGGAGCATGACAGCCGGTTCGGGAGTGTCCAAGCGTACGATAAATGCGCTGGCTGTAAAATCGTGCTCGCCGGGCTTAGTGTGTATGTGTGGCATTTATGACCTCCCGGAGCGGGCTACCGTTTTTAATAACGACCGGTATGACTTTTCAAGGTGTTTTTGTATAGCATTCCAGTTGGGTTCGGTCTTTTCTGTATGGGCGGCAGTATCGCGTAACTCCATGGCTTTGGCTCGCTCTTGAGCGTAGGCCTTGAGCTTTGAAGCGGGCAACGAGTAGAGTGCCGCCACGTTACTGGCCAGAGCTTCCGGTAGTGAGCCACGCGAAGGATAGCGGTGTATGACCCACCATTCAAGTTCAGTTTTGGCGGCGAGCATGCTATCAAATTTTTCGGCTGCGTGTTTTTGCAATAAGCCGTAGTACCTCATTAGGTATTGCTCAGTGCGTTGCATATCGCCTGTCTTTCTGAAGTGCCGTGCGGCTTGCATCGAATAATATCCAAGCCCCCATGCCGTAAACGTGCCAACCTTAAATTGTTCCTTAAACAATGCAACCAGCAGCTCCAGAAGCATGAAAAAGTCGTGCCGGTAGTACGCTTTCCACATCTGCGCTTCCAGACTGGCGACGCGTGCCGGTCCAAAATCTCTTAAAGAATGTCTTCCCATTGCTTAACTATAGCAAATAAAAGAACTCCTTTGAGAGGAGCTCTTGAATATAATCATCACGGGCTGCACCGTAGCGCACTGGACGACGGGCAGAATCTTGCGCTAAGCAAGCTCTAAAAGCCGCTTAGCGCAAGTGAGGTATTTAGCAGTCGCCGCCCATATTCATCCTCCGTCTTAGGTTGACGGTTGCAACCACTAGCAGTATGAACTACCTATAAAAAACTGTCAATTATTACCGACACTAACATGTTATATTTCTTTTTTATTACTCCAAGCGATATAAAATAATTGTCTTAACGCAGCGACAATATCTTTATTCTCAATAATAATGCCCGTCCATTCTTTAGCATATGAAAGCAATATAGCTTTATCTTCATAGAGTGTAATATCGGCAGGTATGGGCGCCGACAGTTTGATAGCCTCTCTTAGCATACCGGGGTCGCTGGGGTATGTATTTGTCTTAGACGAATAAAACTGTTTGCTCGACATTTTTTTATTGAGCCGTATCTCCGGATTTGTTTTAAGCCGATCTGGGTAGACCTTAAGTGTCTCGTCGCGGTTGGTCATGCCAAGGATTTCAGTACCGGATTGTGCTTTGCGTACGGCATACGC
>JARIHB010000099.1 GCA_029288515.1 Candidatus Saccharimonadota bacterium
CGGATAAGGGATACGAACTGGTTACCGGTGGTACGGATAACCATCTGTTGCTGATTGACCTGACAAACAAAGGTGTGAAGGGGGCTGACGCCGAAACGGCGTTAGGTTTGGCGGGTATTACGGTAAACAAGAATACCGTCCCATTCGATCCGCGCCCGCCATTTGATCCCAGCGGCATACGCCTGGGCACGCCTGCCCTTACGACTCGGGGGTTAAAGGAAGCTGAAATGGAACAGGTTGCGGCTTGGATCGATGCTGCCATTAAGGCTTACGGTAATGAAACGAAGCTGGCAGATATTCGCAAAGAAGTAGTAGCTTTTGCAGATAACTATCCGTTGCCGCAGTAATGGTCAATTAATGTACCAGATGTTGCTGCACAAGGCTGACTGCAGCGGCTGTATCGGCGGTCATGAGTGCTAGTGCGCCTGCTAGTTTGGCGGTTCTGCGAGAAAAGCGTCCAACGTGGCTTATAAATGACTCTTTCACGCGGCGTACACCTTTGTAGTGATTATTGTCTATGTCCCCGACAGCAAGCTGTCTCGCGGCTGTTGAACCAAGCCGCCAGGTAGAGCTAAGACTGGGATCTTTTGTATCTAGATCCAACTCCAGCCTTTCATGATATCCTGCCGGAACAAACCTCCGCAGCCGCGGGGTGCGGTCTGGGTTACGCCAGGCTGCCGGTCGTCGTTGAATATCGGGCCAGGGGGACAGCGCGCCATCGTAACGGAGGTGTACGGCGTGGTTGCGGAGCGGTATCTCGGCTAGCGGCGTTGGGCGCTGTACGAGTGATTCTGGCTCACTATCTTCTAAACGTCGTGGCACGCGTGCAAAGCCTCGGGCGGTGGGGGCTGCAGCTTGCTGCCGTGTCCAGCCGTGACTGTGAGGATGCCAATATTCATTCCAAGGTGGAACCCGGTCGGGGGTAACTGCCTCGATGTGTGCAGCCGGCTGCAAAGGCGGCCATGCTGACGGTTCAGGGCGGGACGCCTCCACTGGTATGTCGTTCATCAGCTGTGACCCCTGTTGCAGCCTGCTCTCCATAGCTATAATTACATCGGCAATGTGTCGTTGGCTCAGTTCGAAGTCTTGTACGGTTACTGTCATGATACCCCCCTTTTTTTTGCACAAAAATAAAAAGCCACACAGGATTACATAATCTATATGATATCTATGCGCTGCCCTGCAGTTCGACCGTACCGATCAAACCACAAACACTATTTTTACCATTACTGCTCGCCAGTAACAAGCGTTTTAATACAGTAAAAAACGCTACAGCTTGATAAGGGATGTTTACGGCAGGAGTTCCGGCTCTTGTTCGAGAGTGATGCTGAATTTTTGGTGCACTGTGTCAATGATCTGCTGTTTGAAGGCCAGGAGCTGTGCGGTGTGAGCTGCGTGCTCGTTAACGAGCACCAGAGGTTGCGCAGGCCATGTGCCCATGCCCGTTTCCGGGTCATGGAAGTTTTTGAAACCGGCTTGCTCTAGCAGCCAGGCCGCCGGGATCTTTACCTGCCCCTCTCCTGCTGGCCAGTGGGGGACTGTTCCATAGTCGGCTGTCAGTTGAGAAAGCGTGCCTTCATCAACAATGGGATTGGCAAAGAAAGAGCCGTTGTTCGCCACAGTGGCCGGATCGGGCAACTTGCTACGGCGAATAGCAACCACTGCCTCGCGCAGGGCTTGCGGCGTGTAATCGTGAATATCATGTTCGTCGAAGTAAGCCTGTACGGCGCCGTAAAACGGCGGCTGTGGATTACGGCGTAGCAGATGTAAAGTGACAGCAGTAATCATAAAGCGGCCGCGATCGGCCGTTTTAAAACGGCTGGTGCGATAGCTAAATGCACAGTCTATCGCTGGAATGTTTACTAATGTGCCGGTCTGCGTGTCGTAGGCCTCGACGCTGACAAGCGTTTGGGCGATTTCCTGACCGTAGGCGCCCACATTTTGAACCGGCGTTGCACCGGCAGTACCAGGGATCAAGCTGAGCGCCTCGATGCCGGTCATACCCTTTGCTACCGTGCGAGCCACTGCTTCGTCCCAGTTTTCGCCAGCGCCGATAGTGACATAGTAATTTTCGTCATCTTCCTGTTGCTCTTCAAAGCGTTTGATTTTATTTACCAGCAGCAGGCCAGGGAAGCCTTCGTCGCGCCACACAATATTACTGCCAACGCCGATCATTATTACTGGCAGGCCTCGCTCTTTTGCCCAGGCCAGAGCGGCGGCTATGGCGAAACGATCATGAATCTCGAGCACGTACGCTGCCGTACCGCCCAGACGCATAGTGGAAAACTGGCTGAGAGGAATCTGCTGCTTGACGTCCATACGCGCATTATAGCGCATGGCAGGTATAAAGGACCCCACTTGCGTCAATAACAGATCAGAGGTACCATAGTCAGTATGATTGAAAATAGTCAAGAGCAACCATTTAAATCTTTGGGCAATCGCCTGAAGACTATTCGGCAAAAACTGCACGAAAGTATTGCCGAAGTTTCGGGTGCTGTTGAGATTGAAGAACAAAAGCTGGAGAATATCGAATTAGGCCAGGAACGCCCTACCGAGGATATACTGATGCTGTTAATAAACCATTTTGGCATTCAAGATGATGATGCCGCCAATCTCTGGCGCTTGGCTGGCTACGACCAGCCGCAAGATCAGCAGGAAGGCGACCTCCAAAACGGCCGAGCCATGGTCATGATTATGGCGGTCGACCCACGCATTATTTACAGCGATGGAGTACAGGTGACTGGCAATTCGAGCGGCGTGGTTCTGAACTTTATGCAGGGCGTGGGCACGCCTCATTCTATGACTACCTCACGAGTAGGTATGAGCCGTGAGCAAGCAGTGAATTTAGTGAACACCCTGCGGCAGGTGCTTGAGCAGTCTTCTCCACGCCAGCTGCCTGCTCAAAACAACCGCCCCAAAGAAAAACCGCAAAATCAGTAAAGCGGCTATAAAATTGCAGTTTTTCGCGTATAATGATCTGGTACGTGCGCGCGTAGCTCAGCTGGATAGAGCGTTGGTTTCCGGTACCAAAGGTCGGGGGTTCGAATCCCTTCGCGCGTACCAATTCAACGCATCAGATTGTTTTAGTTCAAGCGCTCTACTCTTTAAGTAATTCCTATCTGTTATTTGGTTCGAATCTCGATTGGTCTCTGGTATGATGCTTACATGAGCAGACTAGACACCCTAAAGCAAAAAGTAGAAGAACTTTATACCTCTAATCACCCTCAGGCAGATGCCTGGATTGATTGGGGTTATCCAGATCATGTACTTGTAGTTGCAAATCTTGCCGAAAAAATCGCAAAAACCCAGAATGCCAATATTGAATTTTGCGTGGCTGGTGCACTACTTCACGATATTGCAGATGCAGTCATGGCTCGTAAACGACCAGAGCATGAAACCGAGAGCTTAACGATTGCCGATAATCTACTGCAGGAAAGTGGATTTAGCGTCGATGAAGCTGACCAGATTATTCGCGAAATTATAAAGCCCCATAGCTGTGACCCTGAAATACCTACAATGCTTGAGGGTAAGGTTGTCGCAACTGCAGACGGAGCAGCTCACTTTGTGACAGATTTTTATCCGCTATTCTGTTGGAGGCATTACGGTCCTAAAGAGGACTACTCGGCTTTTAAAGAGTGGGTTC
>JARIHB010000133.1 GCA_029288515.1 Candidatus Saccharimonadota bacterium
TGAGCGTCTCGTCGTCTTTGGGATGGAAACGCTCCAGTTTCTTCCAGTATTCAGCTATATACCGGCGTGCTGCCCGCATATCATCCGGATTAAGGTCCGGGCTTTGCTTGAAAAAGTTAAACCGCAACCCGCCGCGGCTGCCTAACTGCTTTGCTTTGTCTTTCGCTTTATCTAACATCACTTCTTAGCCTAGGATACCTGCTTGGACGCGTCAAGGCGTACTTGTATACCATCCATGATTATGGCTAACGACCGCTCAAACTGTTTATCAAGCGCTTGCTGCATGTTGCGGTGGCCGCCTGCAGTGTATGCAGCCATCAGGGTAGGATACTTCTCTGTAAAAGCTGCTATGATTGCCTCATCTTGTACCGGTGCTTGCTGCGTGCGCGGGTCAGCCTGCTCTTCAAACACACACCCCAGCGTAAAACGCATCACTGCATATACGCTCGCCATAGCTAATTCCACCGTAAAGCCTTGGCCTACTAAATACGTGAGGGTGGCCTCTCGGGCAGCCAGTGCTTGTTCTTGAACGGCCATATTGGCATGGGCGATCACCTGCGCGCCATCGCGGTAACGCATAAGCGTGTTGCGAGTGGCGTATGCGTTTCGTTCTAGCAGCGTACGCCAGCCGCTAACACCGGCCGTCTCTTGCGGCGGCATAATTGCGGCAGCCATAGCGTCGATCAGCTCTTGTTTATTCTTAACGTGCCAGTACAGCGCCGCCGCCTGCACGTCCAGCCTGGCTGCCAGGCTGCGCACGGTCAGCTTGCTAAAACCTGCCTCGTTTAAGAGCTCCAAAGCAGCAGTCACAATGTGCTCGCGGTGCAGTTTGCGACCCGACTCTGCCGGAGTACCGACGGCCATTAGACTGCCTCCGCAGTATCCTTGTCGTCACTGCCGCGCAGCTTCATTTCCGGCAAGAACCAGGTAAGTACAAAGGCAACAGCAGTTACAACCGCAGCCGTCAGAAAAACCGTGTTAGTAGATTTGGTGAAGGCATTAAATAACACATGCTGAGCCGACGGCGGTAGCTTGTGAATCGCGTCAGCGTTCAGTGTGCCGGTGGCACTGCCATGGCTGACAGCAGTGTGCAGGTTATGGGCCAGACGGTTCGACAGTAACGCTCCAAATGCCGCGCTGCCGATGGCCCCACCCAGCGAACGGAAGAATCCCACAGCCGCCGTACCAGCGCCCATCTCGCGGGGCGGAATCGCATTTTGGATTGCCAGCATCAGCACCTGCATTACCTGGCCCATACCCATACCCAACATGAACAAGTAGAGGCTTAGCTGCCATGATGGCGTATCCGTACGCAGCATACCCATCAAGGCCATAGCAATTGTCACTAATCCCATGCCCACAATAGGGAAAATTTTATATGTGCCGTGCTTCGCTATATACCTGCCCACGACGATCGATACCGGAATCATGCCCAACGTCATTGGTATAAGGTGTAGTCCGGCCGATGTTGGACTCAAACCATTCACAATCTGGAAATAGAGCGAAATGTACACCAGCGAACCGAACAATGCCGCACCTACAATAAACAGCACGGGTAAGACAATACGCACCACCGCATTCTTAAATAAGTGGAGCGATAGTATCGGCTCTTCAGCTTTTGATTCGCGATACAAAAACGTACCCAGGAATATGACTGCGGCTGTTGCCAGACCCACAATTTGTGCGCTAAACCAGTCGTATTGCTGGCCGCCCCACTCGGTTACCAGTAGTAGTGCCGATACACCGATAATCATTAGCAGCGCACCAAAGTAATCGATGTGGTGTTCGCGCTTAAACTTCGGCAGTTTTACGACACGTTCAATAACCAGCAAGGCTAAAATGCCAAGCGGAACATTAATATAAAATACCCAGCGCCACCCAGTGGTCAGCCCCAGAAGGTGATGTGGATCAGTTAGCCATCCACCCACTAGCGGCCCGAGCACGCTGCCTACGCCGAATACGATACCGAACAGACCGCTATACTTGCCGCGTTCACGCGGCGAAACCATATCACCCATAATCGCCATAGCCAGGCTCATTAAACCGCCGGCGCCCAAGCCCTGCAGGCCGCGGAACAGTATAAGGGCCGTAAGGTTGCCAGATAGGCCGCACAGCATCGAACCTATCAAGAACAAGACAATCGACACCATAAAAATTTTCTTTCGGCCGTACAGGTCCGACATCTTGCCATACAGCGGTTGACTAGCTGTTGACGTAAGCAGATATGACGTAATAACCCACGACAGATGTGACAATCCGTGCACAGGATCAAGCTCACGAACAATTGTCCATAACGCCGTACTGACTACCGTTTGGTCCAGTACAGCCAGCAGCATAGCCAGCATCAAGCCGGACATAGCCAGCGTAATGTCGCGTTGACTCATTTTTGGCCGGGTAAAGCCACCGTCCACATCGGACGGTTCGGTTATAGCGGTGCTCGCCATACACCTCCTAACTTAACATTGTTAAATAAATATACGCACCACTGTACGCCGTTAACTTACGGCTGTCAATCAAGCATCGTACTTTTCGCACCACTGAGCCATGGACTGCAGGACGGGCATGAGATCCTTACCTTTTTGCAGAAGCTCATATTCTACGCGTGGCGGCGCTTCGGCGTATTGAGTCTTGCGCACAACCTCACGTTCCGCCAGAAACTCTAGGCGCTGCGAAAGCGTACGTGGGCCGATACCCAAGCTATGCTCAAGTTCAGTAAACCGGCGTGGGCCATTTGACAGCTCCAGCACAATAAGGCTCGTCCACTTATCGCCCAATATTTTGACGGCAAAGGCAATACTCGAACACTGTAATGTGCAGGGTGATTCTTCAACTGACGGTTCTGCGGCTGCTTCCATACTGTTGTAATTATACAATACTTTACATTGTATAGTGACTATGCCATACTGAGTATTACTATACTTTATATAGTAAATACACTAAACCACCAAAATAAGGAGTTCTCATGGCACAATACACCACCGTTGCAGACGATGCGACCATCGAAAAAACGAAGCAAGCCCTTGAAGCCAATGGCTTTACAGTAACAGTGGCCGCAACCGGCGATGAGGCTCAAAAAGCCGCCCTAGCGCTTATCCCAAAAGGTGCCGAGGTGATGACCATGACTTCTAAAACACTGTCGACGCTCGGCATCGACAAAGTACTGAACGAGTCAGGCGAATATGACGCCGTCCGTCCTAAGCTCCAGGCATTGTATGGTGATGCATCTAAAAAGCGCCAAGCCCGTAAGCTCGGCACCGCTCCTGACTATGCCATCGGCAGCGTACACGCCGTCACTCAAGACGGCCACGTACTGATCGCGTCCGCCACCGGCAGTCAGCTGCCGGCATACATATACGGCGCAGGCGCTGTCATATGGATAGTAGGCGCCCAAAAAATCGTAGCCGGCCGTGCTGCAGCCAGAGACCGCCTCCGCCAACATGTCTTCCCCCTTGAGGACGCTCGGGCGCACGCAGCGTACGGCTCTGGCAGCAGTATTAACTACGAGGTGCTATACAACAAAGACCCGGTTCATCGCGCCACCATCATATTAGTAAAGGAAGCGCTCGGTTTTTAACTGCGGAGTGAATTAATTTACTGCGGCTGATAGTGAGCTACCGTATAGTGTAGCAAAGGTATACTCTGTTACCGGGTATACCATCGCCATTATCAGCCCGAAAGGAGCGGCATGCCCACCCGTGCCGCTCCTTTTTAAGTCCTGAGCCACTTCCGCTATACTACAGCCATAAGCTAGGAGGATTCATGAAGCTACCAACAATGCACCTACAAGCCCGCACAGTCGTTGTCGGCGTTGCAGGGGTGGCAGTGGGTGCGTTGCTTGTTTTAGGAATCCGGTTTATGACCTACAATCCCGAACAAATTCACTACCACGCCAATTTTGCTGTGTATATAAACGGCAAGCGCGAACAGTTTAAATCGCCGATGTATTACGAAGAGGTCAGCGGCTCCTGTACACTCGGCAAAGACGTTACACCTGCACAACGTGTACACATGCACGATGAAGTTAACGACGTTGTGCATGTACATGACCATGGAGTCACCTGGGGTGATCTATTTATGAACATCGGATGGGCGGTCGGCCCGGACTTTATCAAAACTGCCGACGGACTGCTTCAGGCGGACAACGCGCACCGTATCACCTACATGGTTAATGGTCATGCTGTATCCGACGTCAGCACAGAGGTTATCCGCGACCAGGACCGCCTGCTGGTAGACTACAGCGATGCCGGCGACAAAACACTCACCAAAGAAATGAATAGTGTCGCCCACAGCGCTCACCACTATGATATAAGTCAAGACCCGGCAGCCTGCCTTGGCAATGCCAAGCCAACGTGGAAGGATCGCCTTAAGCACCTGCTATAGCAAATGCCCGGCGTATCAGCCGGGCATTTCGCTACGTAGCACCTACCGTTCGTCCGTTACGAACGTCAATGCATACCCGATGTTGCCGGCGCGGCCGGCGCGGCCAATACGGTGCACATACGTTTCGTAATTCTGCGGCGTAGAGTAATTAATAACGTGTGATACGTCTTTTACGTCAATACCGCGGGCAGCGACGTCGGTTGCCACCAGGATTGTTACTTCATTCTTCTTAAAACGATTAAGCGCACGCTGACGCTGGCCCTGAGTCTTGCCACCATGGATATCGTCGGCCTTAAAACCCCGGCTCTGCAATTCTTTACTCAGACGTTCTACGGCGCGCTGCGTGTCATCAAAGACGATCGCCTTGCTGACCCCCGGTTGTATAAGGATATCGTGCAGCTGGCCTATCTTATCGTATACGGTTTCGTAGCACACGATATCCTGGTGCACGTTATCGGTTGTATCGCCGGTCTTGACCGAGATAGTCGTTGGGTCACTGGCAAAAAAGTCAATCAAATCACGCACCTTACGATCTAACGTTGCCGAGAAAAAGAACGACTGGCGATCACTACGCAATCGGCCCAAGATGTCGCTCACATCTTCCACGAACCCCATGTCCAACATGCGGTCCACTTCATCCAGTACCACGATATTAAAATCGGAAAGATCAAGCGACCCGCGCTCCAAATGATCCTTAATACGGCCAGGGGTACCAATCACAATTTGCGGCTGGGCACGCAAATCGCGCAGTTGAGGGTTCATATTAGCGCCGCCGATCAGCAACGCACCATATAAGCTAGTCCCCTTGCCTACCTGCTTACACTCCTGTTCAATCTGTTGGGCAAGCTCACGGGTAGGCGCAATTATTAAGGCACGTGCTTGCGGATCGGTTACCAGGCGGTGCAGTACGGGCACGGCAAAGGCGATTGTTTTGCCAGTTCCAGTGTTAGCGATACCGATAATATCCTCGCCAGCCAAACCGGCAGGGATTGCCTGGTCCTGGATAGGTGATGGCATCTCAAAGCCCATACGTGCGATATTCTGCTGCAGAAACTCGTGCATCGGAAAATCAGCGAAGCAATGCGTTGCTTCGTAGGTTGCTTCTTCTACCGGTGAAGCCGTTTTTACGAAACGGGAAGGGTGAATGTAATCCTTCTTTGGGCCACGCTTTTGGCCTGAACGACGGCCACTGCCATACGATTGGCGGGGCTTACCGGCGCTGCGGCGTGATGAGTACATAGTATAAGACATATAAGGAATCCTTTTGTTTAGATAATTACTCGAATTGTCACCAATGAAATCGAGTAATACTTCCTAAACAAACCCGGATTCATCAAAACAATGTTCTTATATACTAACACGGAATCGTATTATGGTCAATAGAGAATTATACACAGTAACAGAGGTAGTCGTTAATTATTACATGTATAAATATAGTTACATATGATATAGTTAAAATATGAATAAAGCCGATACTTCCCTTTTACCGCACGCCAGTTTTTATGTATTATTCGCTTTAAGCCTCAAGCCGCGTCATGGCTACGAACTATTGCGGCAAATTGCCCAGGATGCTGACGGCCGGGTGCGCATGGGTGCTGGTGCCTTATATGGAACGCTCAAACGGCTATCGGCTGATAACCTCATAGAAGAAATGCCGTTTGAAGGTGATCCCCGCCGCCGCTATTATCGCCTGACTGTCAAAGGTTGGCGGCATGTGCACGCAGACGCCGCGCATTATCAACGCATTGTCCAACTAGCAATCGACCGTAATGTTATAGCGACCTAGAAACCGCTGAGTTGTGCGTCAAGCTGCGTATTGTCGGTAGCGGCAGCATCGATGTCTGTTTGGTCAAGCGTCTGCTCTGCGGCATCGAGGTCGCTCGTTTTTTTGACGTCCGGCGCTGCCGGCACGGACGTCGCGGTGTCAGTGGAGGTTTTGGCAGCCTGACTAGCGGTCGTCGCCGTGCGAGTGTTATCATGCCGCGTCATCAATGCAAACCCCGAAACGCCAATCGCTACAACTACCACTACAATAATAATCGCTTCAACTGTGCTAAAACCCCGGTTACCGTGCTTATACGCCCGCGACATTTAGTTGTCCTCCTCGTGCGGTTGCACCGATTTTACACCTACAATCAGATTCTTCACGGCAGTCCTGAGGGCTTTCAGGTCGGTAATCTCCTGCTTCATACCCTCCTTAAAGCTCGAGCCGGTGCCCTTAGGGTCGCTGCTCTCGCACGAGAAGTCCCTTGGCAGAGTCGCGACGTCGGCAGCAACCTTATTTTTGGCACCGTCAACAGCTGCAACCAGCTCGTCGTAATTAGCCAGCGTATGCCCCTGTTTTACATAGAACGCCTTGGTGCGCTCGGCAATAGCATTAAAAAGTTCAGCCTGGCGCTTCGCCCGGGCACTACTCCGCTCCATAATCGTTTTGATCTGGGTCTGGCGCCGCTCACAGACACGCAGCTTAGCGTCATCCAATCGCTTTTGAACTTTAAGGGTTTTATCTTCTGCGTGGGTTTGAGCGGTAGTCACATCCCGATCCTCAGTGGTATGCTTTTCTGTGGTTTCGTGGGACAGGTGAGTAGTACTCTCTGGGCTATCTTCGTCACCGGCTTGGACGGCAGCTACGCTGAGCGGCGAGCCAACAAGCACTGTTACAATGAGGGTGCTTATAAGTAGCGGCTTCAATAAACGGGTTCTCATGGCATTCCTTGTGTTACTACTACTATAAGCTTAAGCGCTACCCATGACTGGCGTCAATACTAGCGCGCGTCGCTTACCGTCAGAGAGGTAAAAATTACTTGTACGTCCTTTTTGCTCTGTTCATCGCGCTGCGGCGATGTATAGGTAATCTTACATAAGTGTGCCTGTTGGTCATGAAGAAATATAGCCAGAAAGGCCTTATCGTCCTCAGAGCACACCGGCCGCTTACGACCTTCGATAAGTACTTCAAACGCCTGTTTCCAATTTTCACCCAACAACGTGCAGTCACGTATCACCGGATCAGTAGTGGGCTTGGCAATTATTACCGCGCGCTTATCAAGCTCCAGCCCTTCGCCCTGTATAAGATTGACC
>JARIHB010000147.1 GCA_029288515.1 Candidatus Saccharimonadota bacterium
GTATAAGAGACAGGGGCCGGACGGCGCGCCCCCTGCACATGGGCCATTACCACCTCAGTCCTTACACAAAACCATTATACAGAGGTGCATAGAGTATGGCGTTCCAGCCGACTCTTGGATTGACGCCTACGCCCTCGGCGACGTAGATAAGTGGGCAAAGACGACCACTTATCTGGAAAGGCGCATTATGGCGGCCGAAGCAGACGCCAAGACTGGTATTGCCGACCTGCAGCAAGCCTATGACGCTCACGTCTCCCAGGTGTTTGGCATGCCAGATGATTACGTAGTGCGGCAGTTACCGAATATTTTGAAATACACCACAGACCCGGCAGTGCGCAGTACGATGATAGATAGGTATATAGCCCTTACGGACGAGATGCCGTTAACCGTTGAGTTATTCGGCAAAAGGGTGGAAGCCGTAGCGGAAGTCGCGTATGGTAACCGGCTATGGACGAACGGGCGCAGGGATCTCATTAATAAGTGTCTTGCAGATAGGCATAAGCTAGAACGAGAGCCGCATTGTTCTTGTGCAGACATTGATACAGCCTATTTTCCGCTTGTGCATCTGAGCATGTGGTTTCGGCGATTTTCTGGCGAAAAGATAGTCGAGATTATCGATGCATGGACAACGCATGCGCTACAGGGGCTTGATCCACAGAGCAAAACGTATCGCCGGGCTGAAAATGCTCAGATGCACGTTCGTGATAAGCGCTTGTGGGATTGTGTGCAGCAGTTCGCTAACCAAGGCGATTTTGCTTCTGCTCAGCAGGTATTGTCAGCCATAGCGCCCAGCAGAGATTCACGTTTTTGGTGGCGTCGAGAGTTGCTGGGTAGGGCCTCTGATCCGTCCCATCTCGAACCGTTTCAGGCTGAAGACACTTCGCAGATGCTGGATACTGAGTATGACACCGACCTTGAGATTGCTACTTTGCGCATCGCCGGTAAAACAGACGAGTTGATAGCGCGGGCCGCTGATCACCTTAATGCCATAGTGGATACAGACACCTCAGAGGTTGTCGTAGATCTTATGGAGCGTCCGCAAGGTGGCTTTGCTCAATTGCTGGCTAACGGCAAGCATATACTGTACGTTGAAGTCGCGCATAAGGCAGTTAAGGGTACCGATAGCGCTCAGGTACCGGCAATGGCAAGGCGATTATTGCCTATACTGCGCGCTATACGGCGGACCCACCATACATTCGCGGGTGAATTATCTGAGGCGCTTATGGCGGCTGGTGACACCGAGGAACCAAGGGCGGCATTGGCGTACGTACTTGAAACCCCTATCAATGGCGAGCCTGGCCGCGCAGACCGAATGAGGGCATTATGGGAGCTGGCAAAACGATTGAAGCGCGCAGATCAGACGGCAAAAGCCGCAGAACGGCCAGAACGCTGAACTGCCCATGCTTAACCTACCATAATACACGTAAAGCCACGCAGAAATCTAGGAAAAATCTTGTAGCGCGTGCATGTAATCTGAGTGTTAACTATCTACAGTTAAACAAATAGATCGACTGCGGGGATAACAACGGTGGGTGTTGGTAAAAGCGGTAGTCAGGCTGCGCATAAAGGCTTGTTTTTTACAAGGCGGCGTATTCATTTGCTGTCATTATTTTTCTGTGCGACTTTACTTTTCATTCTTGTGTTTGTATGGCAGATACAGTCGCAGTCCGGTGCTATGTTTGCCGCGCTTATCAATAGAGAGCAGCCGGTTATTCGGAATGTCATAGAATCACATGAAGTCAGTACTGACGCGGGAGATACGGCCGTACCATTGGACACGATCAATACCGACATGCTAAAGCAGGTCGTTTCCAGTTTGACGGTTAATCAAAATAGTACAGACAGTACAAATAATACCGATAGCACCAATTTGTCGCTGGAGGGACTGTATGTAAAGCCGTCCGATACGCCATTGCAGGGCGATATTTCTGGCACGTTTGATTCTGGCCTAGCGGTTAATCCGGATTCGGTGATGCTGGGGACCGACACTACTGGAGACTACGTTTCTTCGATAGTCGCCGGGTTTGGTATGCAAGGCGATGCTGCAAGTGAAAGCGCGGCGGTAGCCCTCAGCGTCAAATCTGGCGACGGCATTACGGTAGATACTAATGGTGTGAGTGTGGCGCTTCAGCCCGGCGGCGGTATGGGTATTGGCCTGGAAGGATTAACGCTGCTTACTTCATGTAGTGACGGCCAGTTGTTAAAATGGGACATCTTAGCGGATTCCTGGGGTTGCGCTTCAGATAATACGGGAAGCGGCAGCGGGTTTACACTTACTGTCGGCGAATCTGATGGCTCGGTCACCGCTGCACCTGTATCGGCGATAGAGTTTGGACCGGCCAGCGGTTCGTCAGATGAATTTGCAATCACCGACCAAGGAGGGGGCGTCGCCCGGATTCGTACCGGCACTGCTGTGCCGCTCACCAACAATGCCGTCACCATAACCGGCAGCTGGACGTATGCAAACGAGATTGCGGCAGACGGCGGTATTTCGTGCGCCGACTGCATTGCCCTGGGCGCAGAAACCACGGGCAATTATATGAGCGGATTGTTGGCTGGCGGCGGGCTGAGCGTAAGCGGCTCGGGCAGCGAAGGTGCCACGCCGACGGTCTCGCTTGATACCACTCACCCTAATACTTGGACGGGCGGACAGACCTTTAATGGCGGTCTTTCGATAAACGGCGACACCTTTACAGATTTTACCGGCACGGGGCTGAGTGTTACCGGGGGCGCGCTCACAGCGGTGCTAGGCACTAGCGTTGACTCATCTGAGATTGTCGATGGCACGGTTACGGGCACGGATATTGCAAGCAATACTATCACCTCATCTCTTATTCTGGACGGCACCTTAGTCGCCAACGACATTGCCGACGGTACGCTCACGCTCGCCAAGCTGGGACAAAACGGCTGTGCAACAAACGAAATTATTATGTGGAACGGCTCGGCATGGGCATGCGCCTTATTGGCGGCCAGCCCGAATGCGTTTCAGATTGTCGGCGGGGATACCGGTAATGCCGTAGCTGACACCACTGGCGATACGGTGACATTCATGGGCGGTAACGGGCTAACAAGTGCGGGGAGCGACGCTAATGATTCTGTCACCTTTGATGTGGATCTGGCTTCGGGGTCTGGGCTGGCGTTCTCCAGCGGTGCGCTCACATTGCAATCCTGCGGCGAAGGGCAAATACTCAAATACGTTTCAGGCTCATGGGCGTGCGCATCGGATAACGGCACGCTGGCTGCCAGCTATACACAGCAACTGGCCGGTACTGATAACATAACAGTCGGCTCCAGCCTCACGCCATTACTTACTAACGGTTCCGGAGTCGCCCAAAGCCTGCCAATTACTGTGGGTGCTGGAAATGAAGTCTCATTTAACGCCACAGCCCAGATGTCGAGTACGCTTGTTACAGGACTGGTGAACTATGTTGTCATACGTGACGACAATCATGACAACGATTGTGCGACCACTGCCGGAGATGGTACGATCATCGGCAGTCAGGTGAGCGGCTTTATCGCCAATGTGGCTCAGCCCTTTGTTACATCGTTTGCCTTTAGCGACACAACGCCCAGTGCAGGCACGAACTATTACCAATTGTGCGCCTCGTCGTCCATAGCCCTCAGTACCACAACGGCGACGGTCCGAGCACTTAAGCTCGAAGAAACTAACCTATAGGCGCATCCAGGCAATGCAAGAAGAACGCCTATCTGCCTATCATTCCAAGAAAAGGCGGCGCCTGTTGAGTCCTATACCGACAATCATACTTCTTGTCTGCTTGCTGGCGATTGCCACCTTTTTCGGTGTAGCATATTTCCAGTCGATGAACCATATTCATAGACTAAAGCAGACGGCAGCGCAGACGCCAGACCAGGAAACGAATAATCTTATTGATAAAATTGGTGCGCACATGGTTCTGCCTTCAGAGAAACCAACAATCGCAACCGTTGAAGACACTAAAAAACTCACTGCCCAGCCATTTTTTAAGAACGCACGCAAAGGTGATAAGGTGCTGATGTACACCGCCAGCAAAAAAGCGATTTTATATCGTCCATCAGTCGACAAGGTTATTGAAGTGGCTTACTTGAACGTTAAGGAGGGTAAGTAAGGCTTACTGTATCTTTGCCCAGTCGCCATTGACCTGGATGTGCAGCTGATAGAGTGGAACGGCAATGGCCGGGTCGGCACCGGGATTAAAGATTTGCACTACTACTGTATCGGTGCTGGCGGGCGTTGTACGGTTACCGTCGGTGGTGACAACTTTGAAGGGATTGGTAGTTGTAGCGCCGTCTATAACCAATGTGCCTTGACCCTGGAATGTGCCGGTAGCATTGTTTGATCCGCTAAATGCCAGCCAGTTAATAATGTTGGGGCTGGTGGTGTTCGTCGTAAAGCTAGTTGTGTGGCAGTTGTCTGGATGCGGGCTATTGCATGCCTTGCCGGTGTCGTAATCAAGGCTTAGTTTACTTTGTGGGTCTATACTGCCAGTGGCGGTTATAAGGACATCGAACCCGAGATCCGCTTTGTCGTTTTGCGTGTCGCTCAGAAGTCCCGGGAGCGCATCGCCGTTTGCCAGTTTTGGTTCGATCTTCTTGCTGGCTGTAACATCTGTGGGGCCAGCCGGATCAAATACTACTAGGTAATCGCTCGTGATGTTACTCCAATTGCCGGCAGCGTCCTGAGCGCGCATAGATATTTTATATACCCCTGGTTGAAGATTCGTGCCGAATGACGCGCTGCCGTCCGCGCTGGTAACGGTGCCATTCGTTGTTTGCTGGTTGGACAAACTCATAGCGGTGCCGTTGCCCTGTCCTGGATCGGTGTCACCCAAGAAATATTCCACCCGGGCTATGCCTGATAGATTGTCGGCGACATGTACAGTGACGGTTGCCGAGCCGGTAGTTGGCTTGGGATTGTTGGTCCATACGGGCATGTCTAGAACAGGTAGGGTTTTATCCGCCTGCACGGTAATGGCGTTCGATGGCGCTGATTCGGTATTTTGGGAATCTGTTGCTGTTACGGTGTATGTGTAGCTACCATCCACCAGCAGGTTGGTGTCGGCGAAGGTTGTTTGGGCGGTGGTGGCGATAGACACGCCATCGCGATAGACGGTATAGTGATCGGCGCCAGCAACAGACGACCAACTGAGTGACGGAATAGCCACCGGACTATTTGCTGTCAGATTAGCGGGCGCTGGCAGTGCCGGTGCATCCGGTATTTTCCAGAGGTTATATGAACCATTACCGCTCGTTGTGAACAGGACGGCATTATTCATATATCCTAGGAAGTTGCCCCCTTTGGTGGTGTTGTTCACCTTTACAGTGCCTGCGGCGCTGCCATCACTTCGCCATACACCGTCCGTACCGTCTGCCGGATTTACAGCGTTAAAGTAAAAGCTATTAGGGAGCGACAGGAACGATGTCGTAAAGTTTTCGTTCACGAGTGTACCTCGTGCTGGGATGTTTGCAATTTGAGTGGTGCCTGCGGCGCTGCCATCACTCTTCCATAAACGGTAGGTGCTGCCATTATCCAGTGAGGCTGAAAATACTATTGTACCGTTCCAGTCGGTGGGATAGCCGGGATATGAACCAAAGATCCCAGGGTTGATATCGGCAACCATGCTTGTGCCGCTGCTGGTGCCATCGGTCTTCCACAGTTCCGAGCCATGCAGTAAATCGCTGCCATTAAAATACACCAGGCCGTTTATGGTTGCTAAACGCAATCCGCCGGCCGGGCTTTCCGTTGGGGTAACGCCATTGATAACAGTCGTGCCGCTATCAGTGCCGTCAGTGCTCCATAATCCGACATTACCCTGGAAGTCGTCCTCTATAAATATCAGTTTATTGCCAGCTGCGGCCATGTGGGTAACAAAACCGCTCGCAGCGCCGGGATTAATGTCTTTTACCATACTTGTGCCGCCAGCTGTGCCATCACTCTTCCATAGTTCTTGACCGTGTATACCATCGTCGGCAGTACCATACAGCGTGCCGTTTACATTGAGCTGCATACTACCGAACGATGAATCTGCGCCGGGAATTATATCTTTTAAGATTGTTGTACCAGCCTCGGTACCGTCTGATTGCCATGGTTCATACCCGTGGGTACCATCGTCTGCTACAAAATAGAGCTTATTCGTATGAAGGTCGGGGCCTACGAAACCTCCTGAGCCGTTTGGCCCGGGGTTGATATCTTTCACTAGCACTGTACCAGCTTCGGTGCCATCACTCTTCCAAAGCTCATCTCCATGTACGCCGTCGTTGGCTGAAAAGTACATGATACCGCCTATGACCACCAGGGCGCTCGGCGATGATCCGGCCGAGCCGGGATTAATGTCTTTTACCATACTTGTGCCGCCAGCTGTACCATCGGTTTTCCAAAGCTCATGGCCATGTATGCCGTCGTTGGCTGCAAAGAAGGAGGTATTGCCAACGATCTTAAGGGTGGAGAAACTGCCAGGTGTTATGGATGTAACAAGTTCGGCGGTCGGTGCTATGGCATGAACCGGTAGCGGCCGGAATGTCAGAAGTAGTAATACGCTCACCGCAAATACTGATGTGCAGCGCCCCCGTACTGCACGCGTTAGCTCGTTTTCTAAAATTTTCATTGCATTTCCCCTTCTTTACGCTAATGGTACGTCGCGGCTCGGGAAATAGCAACGCTTAAACGTTCGGCAGGAGCGCTGCACTGCGCATTGGTCATATCGTGCGAGAAGAGTTTATGGAGTTGCTATATCGACCCTGAAGTATACCGGGTCGGTGGTGGTCGGTCCGCCCCACAGCACTGTTTTGCTTGGCCAGGTGGAGCTGCCATCGGTCAGTTGCCTGGCGGTAATATCTCGAGCGCTGGTGGCCGAGCCGGCGTTCTGGTAGTTGCCCGTAAAAACTGTGCCAGAATCCGGGTCGGCTCTGAGCCGTATAAAAGAGGTGTCATCACTGCCGGTTAAAGCGCTAACCGAGCCCCACGCCGTGCCCGACCAGCGTCTGCTGGAAATAGCCGAACCGTCACCCCATAACAGCCACGCGACACCCGAATGCGAAGGGTATGTCTCCCATACAATGTCGAAGTTCCGCGAGTTGATATTTTCGACGGTGGCGTCGTGTTCGGGATGCTGCGTGGCCGTGTCCCACGCCGTGCCCGACCACTTGCGGGTATTGAGGTCGCCGCCGGCATCCTGCACGCCAAACATAATTTCGTCAGAATTGGGCCGTGACGCCAGCTGTACCCAGTTGGCCTGGCCGCCCATGGCTGGAACGTCCAAAAGGGTCGCCGCGCTCAGCGAGCTGCCGTTCCAGGTGCGATAGTAGTTATCGGTGGATGTGGTGTCTCCCCACACAAATAATATGTTACCTGAGTTTTGTTCGTATTCGACGTCTATGCCCTTCCGGGTGGGGGTTGAGGCTGTAGCATCCCAGGTTGCGCCTGTGCCCATATTATTCCAGGCGCTGCCAGTCCAACGCATACCGTATACGTCGCTGTTGGCGTCGATCATAATCAGGGCAATTTCGTTGCTGCCGTTGACCGGGTTTTGGTCCATCTCGATCCACCGCACCGCGCCGGTAGTCGGCGGCGCCGAAACGGTTACTTGCGAGGATAAGCTGTTGCCATCCCATATGCGATAGGCAAAATCGGCTGACGCTGCGGTGGGGCTGTAGGCGATTATGGCCCGCCCAGTGGTTTTTTCGTAGGCTATGTCGAAGCTGCGTGTTGTGGTGGATCCGGTGCCAACCAGCGTTGCATTCCCCCAGCTTGAGCCGTTCCACGCCTGGAAGTAAATGTCACCGGAGCTGTCTTGGGTGCCCAGAAGCGCCTCGGTGCGATTTGCGGAACTCTTTGTTACCACATAGTCGATAGTTCCCCCTACTGCCTGAGCCGTACCTTCTGCGCCCCAGCTTGATCCATTCCAAAAGCGATAATACGGCGTGCTGGTCGTTTTGGAGTAAGCCGCTATAACCGGTCCTTTTATGCGTGCCTCCCAGTTGGTTCTGTCTCTTATACACATCTCCGAGCCCACG